>JAIORB010000126.1 GCA_021108325.1 Bacteroidales bacterium
TGGATTTGTCAAAATGCTGAATATCAACGTTTAGAATTTGACGTTAGTTGGAATAATATTACAAGATCCAGAATTCAATAACTCAACGCATGAAATCAAAAAAGTATAAAAGATTAAACTTTCATGTACTTACTAGTAAACTAGCACAAAGAATTATTCTTTCGACTTTTTTTCTGATAATTCAAACATAGATTCTAATGTCTTGGTAAGATAGTCTTCATATTTATTTACCATGTCTATTGTAAGCTGGTTTGCAGCTACCCAATATAATTTATTTTCTTCATCAAGCTTTGTTACAAAAGTTAAATTTTTCACCTTTTTTTTATGCTCAGTGCGAAGTGCAATTCTATTCTCGTTAATAATACTTAAGGAATTCTTGCCTTGTTTAATTGAGTTTCCGCTACGAATTGTCTCAAAATTTGTGATAATTTCATTAAACATAGTTTGATAAGAAGGGGGTAAAGTCTGTCCAAAAATCTCTGTTGTAAATAAGATTAGACCAAGTACCAAGAGTGTCTTTAATGTTTTCATATGTTGATATTTTTAATTAATGTTGTGTGAACCTGTATTTTATTTTTTCAACCTTCAAGGAATTCTTAAACTTCGTTGTGTATATAATATACGAGGATACAAAATAGGAAAAATTTATAAAAAGAAAAATTTACATTAACATTTATATATTTATTAATTGAAATATATTTATTTTACAATACTAATAGGGGGATAATAAAACAGGGCAAAAATCCCAGTAGTTTCATACGGTAAGAACGTTAAATATTTTATCAGGAATAAAACTCTATTCCAAGAATTGAAATATCGTCAAAAATTGCAGTGCTTCCTTCAAGGATTTTTTGTTGTTTGATAATTGTGTTAATATTGTCATCTATATCCTTATTATTTGCCAGATTTTTTTCTAACTGTTCAGTACCAAAACTCACACCATCTTCATCTACCAATTCAACTAAACCATCGGTATAACAGAACAGTTTTGATTTTTCAACAATCTTTAAAGTTCCCGATTTTAAAGTCGGTATATCATCTAACATCCCCATACCAACACATCCGTCGCGCAAGAACAGCATCTCTTTTTTCTCCATATTGTAAAAAATCGGAGGATTATGACCGGCATTTATATATTCGAGAATACGTGTTTTGTAACTGTACTTTGCTATAAAAAGAGTAATAAATTTTTCTCCTTTAGCACTGGCCATAACTCTTTCGTTAATTTTTTTAACAAACTCGGGGAGTGGTATGTCTGTTGTTAATAATGCTCTCAGGTTTGCCTGAAAATTTGACATTAATAATGCTGCAGATATTCCTTTCCCTGAAACATCAGCAATACAAAAGCCAACCTCATGTTCATTTAAACGAATAAAATCATAATAATCGCCACCTACTTCAAAGTGTGGATGATAAAAGGTTGAAACCAGAATTTTATCATTATTAGGAAGAGTTGACCTGTCGGGAATGAGCATTGATTGCATTTTAGATGCCATTTCAAGCTCTTTCTTTAACGCTTCCTGTTCCAGTGAGTCTTTGTATAATCGAATGTTTTCAATAGCAACAACAATAATGTTCGAAAGGGTTTGAATAAAGTGAAGATGCTTAATAGTCGGGCTAACTCCTTCTTTTTCTTCATCAATATCTCCAATTAAAACAAATGCTATTGGAATATTATTATTTATAACAGGAATAATATTATCAAAAACTCTAAGGGTTGGATTTGGTGATGCAGTAATAAAAGAAATTTCTTTGTGTTCCAGTAAATCCTTCTCAACATCAATCCTTTTAATTATTTCTTTGGAACACCCTGAACTTAAAATCAAGGTCCACTTTTTATCATATTTAAAAATCAAAAGTTTACCTATATTAAGGTCTTCACGAAGAATTTCCTCATAACGTTTAAGTAATTCTTTTGTAGAAAGATTGGCATTAATTGCCTTAGTAATTGTAAGTAAGGTGTTCAGCTTAAATGTCGAAAGCTTTAACCTGTTTATTGATGCTTTTCCTGCAAGATCCATTTAATTCTGATTTTCAAGTCTGAATAAATGTACAAAATTTACAAACAAAAAGAAAATCTATTCTTTTACTCTTTCTCCGTATGAGTTATCCCTGGTATCTACTTTAATTTTATCGCCCGTATTAATAAATAAGGGAACCATAATTTCAGCATTGGTTTCCAGCGTTGCAGGTTTAAGCGATGTACTTGACGAAGTATCTCCTTTTAATCCCGGTTCGGTATACGTAACTTCTAAAACAACAAATGGGGGTAACTCACAATACAAAGGGGTTTCGGTATCGGCATGCCAAACAGATTCAACATTCTGACCTTCTTTTAATAAACCAGAAGCATTAATTAATTCTTCTTGAAAAGCTACTTGTTCAAATGTTTCATTGTGCATAAAATGATAACCCAGATCATCTTTATATAAAAACTGGTAAGGACGGCGTTCGATACGCTGTATATTTACCTTTACTCCGGCATTAAAAGTGTTGTCGATAACTTTTCCTGTTTTCAGGTTTTTTAGTTTTGTTCTAACAAAAGCCGCACCTTTGCCAGGCTTTACGTGCTGAAACTGAACAATTGTAAATAAGTTACCATTAAACTCTATACATAAACCATTTTTAAAATCTGATGTGCTTGCCATATTTTATTAGTTTTATCTTTATTTTTAATGCAAAAATAGTGTAAATCATTGAAATTTCGTAACTAAAGATTGCCTAAACATTTTAGGCACTTTAGGCATTTATAAGTATTTTTTAATTCAACTGTTCCAGCTTGTGTTGTAATCCTGAATATTCAATCAAATCACATTTAATTGATCCTATAATTAAATCTATTCGAATCTTAAGTGGTATATAGTTTTTATCTTTTGATATCCAGATTGTAACATCGTCTTCGGAATCGAAAATTCTTCCGGGCTCAACTACCGGCGTAAATTTCATGCTATTAAATTTACCCATTTTGGTTTTTATTTTTTCATCACCCACGTATTTCATTTTTAGCGGAAAAATTTCATCAGCAAAATATGTATCCATAATTATTTCGTCACCAACGTTTTTTACTCTACTCACCATCGATTCTCTGAAGTAATAAAATGCTCCCAGCATATCTAAAATATTTTCAGGCACATCGTGTTCTCCGGATTTTTGGCTTATAACTTTTTTGTCTTCGTAATTATACCTTACCTCATTATAATACCTGTATTTCCCCTCGCTAATGTTTCTAATAGCAAGATATGTTTGATTATTTTCCGGCCTGAAAAAACTTTCATAAATATCGCGAACCTCGAACAATTTATCTGCCAACCCAATAGTTTTTGCTGTTGCTTCTGCATAAAATAAATTCTGATTTTCAAATACTGAATCGCAAATAGTAAAAATTGCTGTTCCTGCATTTAACCAGCCAAAATAGGCTATATAAATCAACTTCTCTCCTGAAATAAAAGGTTTTTCATTTACAGGATAAGACCCGCTAAAACTTTTGCTTATGATTAAAAGCACTAAAAGTATTGCTGATTTTTTTATTGTATATCTAGTTTTCATTTTTAAAACAAAACCTATGCAATTATTAAAATATATTTTTCTTAGGCACTGTTGCTATAAAATCCTTCAAATAAAAGGGCTCAAAATAAGCAACATCTTCAAATTGTTTTTCCTTGAATTTAATTTCTGATAATCCTGCCATATAACTTGATGATGGGTTAAAATTCTTTACAAAAACTGCATTTTCGTGTTTGATAACCTCTCTGATTTTTTCTGAACCATCACCGAAAAAAATCATTTTTTGTTTGCGTAAAATATCCTGATATGAATTTTCATCAATAATTTCAGCTTTTACATCCCTGATAAACTCTCCTTTTGAATTGAAAAAAGCAGAATAAACCTCCATCCTTCGGGCATCGATCATAGGAACAAGAATTGAATTCTCAAAATCATCTATAAATATGTCATTTGAATTCGTTTTTAAAATTATTCCATTTGCCATAGACTGAAGAGTATTAATGGCGATTAAGGGAACATCTTTTGCGTAACACAAACCTTTGGCGGTTGAAACACCAATTCTTAATCCTGTGTATGAACCGGGCCCCTTACTTATTGAAATTGCATCAAAATCATCGATCTTATAATCTAATTCATTTAACAATTGATCTATAAAGATAGTTAGTAGCTTTGCGTGCGATTTTTCTTCATTGCTTTCCTGTATTCCTTTCACCACTCCATCAAGGGAAATACAAACAGAACAAACTTGAGTAGATGTTTCAATATTAAGAATCAACGCCATATATATAACATTCGTTTAAATATTTAGTCGATGAATTTAATCTTTTTCCTTAAATAATTCATCCTTATCCACTATCTTAACAATCGAGCCGTTTTTTAATCTTCTCGATATAGCACTATAAGGTGCTGTAACAACTTTGTTATCTTCAGTTAGTCCTTCGGAGATTTCGATGTACTTGTTGTCTTGTATCCCCGTTTTAACTGTTTGTAAAACCGCAGAATCGTTGGACACAACAAAAACTACCTCTTTTAATTCGCCTTCTGTATCAACAACAATATCATTAAGTTTTTCAATTGAATCAGCCCTGGTAGTAACACACTGAATAGGGATTGTTAAAATATTAGTTTTGGTATTTGTCTGAATATCAACCGAAGCAGACATCCCAGGTCGAAACGGATTTGGGTTGTTATCATTAATTAAATGTTTGTAAGATTGTTTTAGCAACAATACCTTTACGACAAAACTTGTTACCTGATCAGTGGTCATTCCGGAAACATTAGCAGAGTTGGCAATCTCAGTAACAACTCCAATAAAAGTTTCTCCTAAATATGCATCTATTTCGATTAGTGCTGTATCCTTTAATATTACTTTTACAATATCGTTTTCGTTAACATCAACCTTTACTTCCATACGATCCAGATTTGCTATCCGTAACATTTCCGTTCCTGCCATCTGCATAGTTCCAACAACACGTTCTCCTTTTTCGATGTTAAGCATCGAAATTGTTCCACTCATAGGTGCATAAATAGTTGTTTTTCGTAAATTTTCTTCGGTTTCGGAAAGTGAAGCTTCGGCACTTTCAATAGAAAACGTTGCACTTTCAACAGATTTTTTAGCAGCTTCTAATTCGGCTTTAACCATTTCATAAGATGAAAGTGCTAATTCGTAATCGGCCTTAGAAATTGTTTCCTGTTCCCACAAAACCTTATTTCTATCATACGCGTTTTTGGTTTGTGTATACTTCGCTTTAATTTGCTCGAGAAAGGCTTCGTTATTTGCCTTATTTGCTTTTGCCGAGTTTACAGCAGCCCTCGCTCTGTCAACAGCTGATAAATAAATGTTGGGTTTTATTTTTAGTAATAAATCTCCTTTACTTACATCTTCACCTTCTTTGATGAACAATTCTACAATTTCCCCTGAAACATCAGGTGATATTTTTACCTCTGTTTCAGGTTGAATTTTACCACTTGCAGTGACTATTTCTGTTATAGTTCTTAATTCCGGATTTTCAGCTGTTACTTTAATTTCTGCTTTCCCGCCAAACCAACCTGCTTTTTTACCAATTACAGCAAAAACAATCAAAACTACAGCAGCAACCAGTAAAATTTTAAGTAAATTATTACTTTTCATTTGCTCATTAATTATTTATAAAATAAAATATCAAATTTATGAAAACATATCATTATTAAAATATTAATTCCTTCCTTTTTTAAAAGACATTATTTTTATAACTTAGATGCTTACTAAAAATAACTTTTAGATCCTCAAAAATGATTTTTTTCAAACGTTTTTTTGCATTTTTTAAAAATCCTATAAACAAGGAAGTTAAACTTGTAAATTTGTTTTTAACACAGGTAATTCTCGTTACATTTATTATGTTTATTATCATTGTATATTTTGTAATTAAAAGAGAATACGGTAATCTTAAGGATGAAATTTCGACTACACAAAAAGAGTACCTTGAATCGGAAAAAGAAAGTATAAAAAAAGAAACAGAAAGAGCCATAAGCTACATTAATTATAAGATTAGTCAAACGGATGATAATATCAAAAAAAAACTAAGAAGCCGGATTAACCTTGCTTATAACATTGCTTCAAATATTTATACTAAAAATAAGAATACGGTTTCTACTGATGAAATTAAAAAATTAATTAAAGACGCTTTACGACCTATCCGTTTTGATAATGGTAGAGGATATTATTTTATAGGAAGCCTTGATGGTTATGATGTTCTATTTCCTGTAGCTCCTGATTATGAAGGGAAATATGTTTATAATTTACAAGATGATTTAGGTAATTATGTAATTCGCGATGAATTGAATGTTATCAATTCAAAAGGAGAAGGATTTGTTACAAATTATTGGACCCGGCCTGATTCAGATACAAGCATGGCCTATAAAAAATTATCGTACGTAAAACTGTTTAAACCACTTAACTGGTATATAGGCACAGGTGATTATTACAATGATTTTACCACAAGCGTTCAGGAAGAAGTACTCGATTGGCTTTCGAATTACAGATTTAATACTGAAGGATATATTTTTGTAAATACCTATGATGGTGATGCTTTGTTAACGGATGGTGAAATTGTAAAAGAAAAGAAAAATATTTGGAACCTGGAAGATCCAAACGGAATAAAAGTTATTCAGGAGGAAAGAAAAGCTGTAAAAAATCCTGATGGTGATTTTATTTATTACTCGTGGAGAAAACTTACCAATTCGAAAATAAGCCATAAAATGTCGTTTGTAAAAGGGGTGTCTGCCTGGCACTGGATGGTTGGGGCAGGTGTGTATATTGAGGACCTTAATCAAGTTCTTGATGGCCAAAAAGATGAAATCAAAAAAACCATAAAAAGGGATATCTTAATAATAATTATTTTCCTTAGTGTTTTGTTTGTGCTTCTCTATTTATTCACCCTTTACTTATCAAAAAAGGCAACTAATAATATTGATTCGTTTATTCAGTTTTTCAAAACCGCCTCTTATAAAAATATTCTAATTGATGAATCAAAAATTCATTTTTCTGAATTTAAAGTATTAGCAAATTCTGCTAATAAGATGATTACAGAAATAAAAAAATCAGAGATTCGAAATAAGGAAGAAGAGGCACATTCTGAAAAACTTTTCAAAGAATCACCGGAAGCAATTGCATTTGTGAATACCGATGGACAAGTTCAAAGAATCAATACTGCTTTTACTAAATTATTTGGTTTCGAGAATTCTGAAATTATTAATCAAGAACTGGATGATTTTATCGTTCCCGAAAAATTAAAAGAACAAGCTTTAAATTATACCAAAAATTTTAAAGAAGGTTTATATGATCAAATCGAAGCTATTCGAATAACTAAAAATAAACAAAAAGTCCATGTTTCTATCATAGGAACCCCCGTTAGTGTTAATCAACAGCTATTAGGGTATTATGTAATTTATAGAAATATTTCAGAACAAAAAGAGTTCGAGCAGCAATTATACGACTCTAAAACCAAAGCTGAAGAATCGGATAGATTAAAATCTTCATTCTTAACTAATCTATCACACGAAATCAGAACTCCGTTAAATGCTATTATGGGTTTTTCAACACTATTAAATACAAAAGAAGTATCTAAAGAAGACCAAAAAGAGTATTTAAGAATTTTAGCAAATAGCGGGAAATTATTGTTGGAAATTATCGATAATATAATTGACATTTCCAAGGTCGAGTCATCAACTCTTACTGTAAATAAGTCCAATGGCAATTTAAACACGTTACTCGACGAGTTATTAATCGATTTTCTTGAGTATAAAAATAACATGAACCTTGATAAAATCGATATTATATTACAAAAGGAAATTGACGATAAAGAATTATATATTTTAACCGACTTAAAAAGACTAAAGCAAGTTTACTCCAATTTGTTGGATAATGCTTTGAAATTTACTGAGAAAGGCAAAGTGGAATTTGGTTATTATATTAAAGGACAGGAAATAATTTGTTTTGTTAAAGATACCGGAATTGGAATAAATGAAAATGAAATCAATTTTATTTTTGATCGCTTTCGTCAGGTTGATGAATCAACAACACGAAAATATGGAGGTACCGGTATTGGTTTAGCCTTATGCAAAAGCCTTGTTGAATTACTTGGCGGTAAGCTTTGGGTTGAGTCAAAAAAAGGAGAAGGAGCTAAATTCTATTTCACAATACCCTACGATGTAGTTAAATCCGACAAAAAGCTACCCGTAAAACCAAAAATTGTTGAAAATATTGACTGGAGCAATAAGAAAATTTTAATTGCCGAAGATGTAGAAACAAATTATAAGTTATTATTTACTTTCCTTTCGAAAACCAAAGTTAAAATTTATTGGGCAAAAGATGGAAAAGAAACAGTAGATATGGTTGAGAAGGATCCCGACTTTGATTTAATTCTCATGGATATTAACATGCCAATTATGACTGGTCATGAAGCTCTTAAGCATTTAATTAACAAAGGTTATAATATGCCGGTTATTGCCCAAACAGCATACGCTACTGAAGAACAGAGATATGAAATTATAGATTTAGGTTATAGTGATTGTATTCTTAAACCAATAACATTCCAAAGTTTACTTCAGAAGTTATCAAAATTTTTGGATTAACACAGGTTTTATTATTATTGCATAATGTCTGAAAAGATTATTCATGTTGATAATATTGGAAATGTTACATTCCGAAAAAACAAACGTTCAAAGAACGTAAGCATAGCTATTCGCCCAATGAAAGGTATTGTGGTCAATCTGCCTTTTTACCTGAGCTATAGATTTGCATTAAACATTGTTGAAAAAAAACAAACTTGGATTTTAAGTCATCTTCCAAAAATTGAAAAAATCGAGGATAAAGCAACAATATTTACTGAAAATACCAACTTTAATACAAGATATAAAAAGCTTTTAATTTCTAAAAATCAGGATGACAAAATAAAAACAAGAATTACTTCTGACTCAATAATAATTAAATACCCAAAGGATATTAAGGTAACAAATCCTAAAATTCAGGAAATAATCAGAACTGTAATTATAAAAACACTTCGCAGTGAAGCAAAAGAATACCTGCTCGCAAGAACACAACAATTATCTGAAAAACACAATTTTAAGTTTAATAAAATCTATATTAAAAATGCCAAAACCCTTTGGGGAAGTTGTTCTGCTGTAAACAATATTAATTTGAATTTACATTTATTGCGCTTACCGGATTATTTGATTGATTATGTTATAATTCATGAGCTTTGCCATACGGTTGAAAAAAACCATGGAAAACGATTCTGGAAGCTTATGGATACAATACTTGGCGATGCAAAGAAATTATCAAAAGAATTAAGAAACTATTCAATACAAATTTATTAAAACCTTGATTCCGCAAATCATTGGATGACTTGTCGATAGTAAATGCTTTAATCAAATTTTGTTACACTGTTTTAAAATGAGGCATCCGATGACTATTAACAATTTAAGTATCAACTTACGAATATTAGATAAAAATCAAAAGCTTGACATTTGCCTGCCATTAATTTGATTTTTTCTTAAATTAGTGTAAGTTTAGAGGTTATTTTCAATAAGACTTGAGTATGAAGATTAATGCAAAAATGCTGGTTTATATCCTTTCAACTTCAATGCTAATTTTCATTGCATCCATAGGGTATATTACGACAAAATCAAGACAGCTGGCCCTTGAAGAAGCACGTGAAGTTGCAAATAAAAATGCACACGAATATGCCAATCTTATTAAATCTGAGTTAGCATCTGATTTTAATATAGCAAAAACTCTTGCACAAGCCGGGCAGGCTTTTCAAACCTTGCCCTGGGAAGAATGGAACAAGATTTTCCTTGAACAACAATTACATATTATTACCGAAAACCCACATTATCTTGCTGTAGCAACAAGTTGGGAATTAAACTATATCGATCCGGAATGGAATAAACCTTTTGGTCGATATTTAAATGGCTGGGTTAAAGACCAGGATAGAAATATAAATCAAGTCGAAACCCGACTGAATACTGATGGTGATGTTTTAACAGGCAATTACTATGCTATGAAATCTACCGGTATTTCAATGATTGTTGACCCCACATTATGGTCGCCAACCGGAAAAGAAGAAGATCAATATATTAATACAAATATTTCTGTTCCTATAAAATTGGGTAATACTTTTATTGGTCTTGCCGGTATAGATCTTGATTTACAACGTTTCCAAAACATAATTGAAAAAATTAAGCCCTTCGAAAAAAGTTATGCTTTTTTATTATCCAATAACGGAACTTTTGTTGCTCACCCTAACTCAAAATTAATGGGTAAATTAATAAGTGCCGAATATCCTGATTTTAATGAAAAATTTAAACTAGTAGAAAATGTTCGAGCAGGAATCAATTTCTCATTTACTTATAAAAATGAAAACAATCAAAAAGACTTTTATGTTTTTGCCCCAATAAAAGTAGCAAATGTAAACACATCCTGGTCTTTAGCCATTGTTGTTCCTGACAAAGTTATAACATCTAAAGCCAAGAGTTTTTTATACAAAGCTTTATTTGTAAGTTTTATCGGACTAATATTGTTAACCATTGTAATTTGGTTTATTGCAAAAAATATTACCGAGCCAATAATAAAAGTTACTGAAATACTAAAAAGCCTTGCCAGAGGGAAAATTGATGAGTCTTTAATAATGGAAGTAAATACTAAAAATGAAGTAGGAGAAATGACTTTGGCTTTAAATACTTCTATACGAGAGTTAAATAAAAAAGCTGAATTTGCTAACGAAATAGGATCAGGCAATGTTGATCATGAACTGGAACTAATTAGTAATGAAGATGAGTTGGGCCAATCCTTAATAAATATGCGCAATAATCTTTTAAAAGCAAGATCCGAAGAGGAAAAGCGGAAAACTGAAGATCAAAAACGCCGTTGGACTGATGAAGGATTGGCAAAATTTGCTGAAATACTTAGAAAAAACAACGATGATTTAAATATTCTTGCTAATGAAATAATCAAAAATATTGTTTATTATCTTGATGCTAATCAGGGTGGTTTGTTTATTTTAAACGATCAAGAACAATCAACTGTTATCTTTGATTTATTATCAGCTTTTGCTTTCGACAGAGAAAAGTTTATTAAAAAACAAGTTGAATTGGGAGAAGGTCTCGTTGGAACATGTGCTGCTGAAAAAAGCACTCTCTATTTAACAGAAATTCCACAAGATTACATTCAAATAACTTCCGGCTTAGGTAATGCTAACCCGAATAGTTTATTACTAGTACCATTAAAAATGGAGAACTATATTCTCGGTGTTATTGAACTGGCATCATTTAATAAGTTTAAAAAACATGAAATTGAATTTGCAGAGAAAGCTGCTGAAAGTATTGCTTCAACTTTAAAATCAGTACGCATTAACACAAGAACATCACAACTGCTTGAACAATCGCAACAACAAGCAGAAGAAATGGCTGCCCAGGAAGAAGAAATGCGTCAGAATATGGAAGAACTTCAGGCAACACAAGAAGAATCTTCCAGGAAAGGTGAAGAATTTAGCGGAATACTTAATGGAGTAGATCAATTTTTGTTAAAATCAGAATTTAATTTAGATGCAACACTGGTAAATGCCAACGATTTGTTTTTAAGAAAATTCAAATACACCATAAATGAAGCCATTGGAATGGAAATAGAAGAATTTGTGGTAAAAAAAGATATTGCTAAATTCCAAAAGATTCTAAATACAGTAATGAAAGGTAAAACACATCAGAAAATAACTTATTTAAAGAATAAAAATGGAGATGAGCTTAAATTAATAACATCATTTACTCCTGTTTTTATAAATGAAAAGTTTGAGAAAATTTTATTTTTAGCAATAGATATTAGCGATTATAAATAACCCTTTTATGATGTTTTTGTAAATATATAATCTATATTTTGTCTTAGATATTAAGTCAATTATTATAATATAAAAAAGTGTCCAACATGAAAATTAAGCTAAGCTTAAAAAACAAAATGCAACTGTTTTTAATTTCACTATCAGTTGCTATATATGCTATTGCAATCGGTTATATCAGTGTAACTGCAAAAAGAACAGCTTATAATGATTCTGTTGAATTAGTTAATTCAAATGCTGAAAAATTTGCATTTAAAATACAGACTGATTTGAATGAATATATGGCAATTGTCAGAACTTTAGCTACTGCTTTTAGAGTATATCAAGATATGCCCAGAGAACAATGGGATCCATTGTTTATTAAAATGTATGATAAGATATACCGAGACAATCCCGTTTTTTACAAGCTGTGGGATAGTTGGGAGTTAAATAAAATTGATGATACGTGGACAAGACCTACAGGACGTATGGCAAATGTATTTTCGCGCGTAAACGGATCTGTTTTTCAAAAACAAGATATTCGTAGTTTAGACGGAGATCCTGCAGTTTATGCCGACATTAAAGCCCGGGCAACAGAAATGGTATTGCCAATTTATTTTGATTTATTTACAGATGAGGGCGAAACATCTAAACTAATGACCAGCCTGATAACACCTATTTTAATTGATAATGAATATCACGGACTGGTTGGCATCGATCTTATTTTGGAAAGATTTCAAAAAATGGTTGAAAATATTAATATGTCTCAGTTCCCCGGAAGTTATGCCTTTTTATTAAATGAAGAAGGGAAATTCGTGGGTCATCCTGAAACAGAACTACTAAATCAAATTGCAGAATTTACATTAAAAACCGGAGATGATTTTGATTTATTTAAAAATATTGTAGGGGGAGAAAGTTTTAATATAATAACTGTAGATGACAAAGCAAAAACGCATTATGTTGCTTTTGCCCCAATTAATATTGGGAGAACTAATACTCCATGGTACCTTGGTGTTTCCGTGCCTGTTAATTCAATTATGGCTCAAGCCGATAGAAACTTTATGATCTCATTAATGGTTGGCGTAATCGGCATTTTCCTTCTAAGCCTTGTAATTTATATTATTACCAAAAACATATCAGATCCGATACAAAAAATAACCGAATTCCTAAAAGAACTCGCACGAGGAAAAACCGATAATAAACTCGACTTAAATATTAATTCCGGCGATGAAATTGAAGAAATGACAAAAGCCCTGAAAACATCTATTGAAGGACTAAATTTAAAAACCGAATTTGCTAATCATATAGGATCTGGAAATCTCGAATATGAATTTAATTTACTTAGCGATGACGATAAATTAGGGCTTGCCCTTGTTGATATGCGTAACAGTCTCAAAAAAGCACAAAACGATGAACAAAAAAGAAAAATTGAAGATCAAAAACGTAGATGGACAAACGAGGGATTAGCAAAATTTGCCGATATTCTTCGTCAAAATAATGACAATCTGGAAACACTTTCCAATGAGATTATTAAAAATCTGGTTTATTATCTTGAAGCAAACCAGGGAGGCTTATTCTTGCTTAACGATGACGATAAAAATAATATATTTCTTGATTTGGTTTCTGCTTTTGCCTTTGACAGGGAAAAACATATTGAAAAACGTATTGAATACGGAGATGGTATTGTTGGTTCAGTTGCCATTGAAAAAGAAACCACTTATATTGAAGATATTCCTGATGAATATATTTCTATAACTTCTGGTTTGGGAGGTGCAAATCCAAACGCCTTACTTGTTGTTCCTCTTAATATGGAAGATAAAGTTTATGGAGTAATTGAAATTGCCTCATTTAAAAAGTTTGAAAAATATCAAATTGAGTTTTTAGAAAATGTAGCCGAAGACATTGCCTCTACCATGTCTTCTGTTAAAATAAGTATTCAAACAAATGAGTTATTAGAAAAATCACAGCAACAATCTGAAGAAATGTCTGCCCAGGAAGAAGAAATGCGTCAGAATATGGAAGAATTGCAAGCAACACAAGAAGAAGCAGGACGCAAAAATGCTGAAATGGAAAGTTTTTTACATGCTTTGGAGCAATCAAGTTGCATTATCGAATATAATCCTGAAGGCGTAATTACCAAAGTAAATGACAATTATCTCAACTTGCTAAACTTAAAGCGTTCGGAAGTTGTAGGAGCACATCATTCCGATAAAATGGAGTTTACAGCAAAACAGAAAACTGAATATAAAAAATTCTGGAGCGATTTAATAAAGGGTGGTACAAAAAAAGAAAAAACAAAATTTATTGTTGATGGAAAAGAAATCATATTTGTAGAGGTCTATACTCCTATTATGGATGAAAATGGAGTTGTTAAGAAAATTTTAAAAATATCAAATAATACCAGTGAATTTGACGAATAATTAAACCTTGTTATTATGAAAATTAAACTTAAAATACAGCAAAAAATACAGTTGTTTATTATTTCTGCATCAGTAATTATATACGTAGTAGCCATTGGTTATATTAGTCTGAGTAATAGAAAAATGGTATACCAAAACATTACCGATATTACTAACAAAACGGTCCAAAATTACGCAGAGGGTATTGCCAATAAGCTAAATGCAGATATGAGTGTTGTTAAAACCTTATCTAATTCTTATCTGGTATATGAAACAATGTCAAATCCTGAGTGGAAAAAGCTATTCGAAAGTATGTACTTAGAAGTATACACCAAAAATCCACATTTTTATTCTTTGTGGGATAGTTGGGAATTAAGTGCAATTGATCCAAATTGGGAAAAATCGCATGGACGCTATTCCATGGTAATCACGCGAAACAGTTCAGGAAATATAATTTCAGATTCAAGCTACCGTAGTATGGAAACTGTGTCTGAGTTATATGATAAAATTATAAAATTAAGAAAGATCCCTTCCATCTGGGAACCGTATCTTGATAATTATGCGGTTGGTGTAAGCGAAAGAAGCTTAATGACAACATTAAACTCACCAATCATGAAAGATGGTCAATATATTGGGTTGGTGGGAGTAGATATTACCTTAAATAATTTTCAGCAAATTGTTTCAGAAATAACCCCTTTTGAAAATAGTTATGCTTTCATGGTTTCTTACGAAGGACTAATTGCAGGACATCCAAATACAGAATATTTGCAAGTAAAATTAGAAGAGTTGTTTCCAGAAGATTTTACAACATTCGATATTCTTGCTAAAATTAAATCTGGGATGCCTTTTAGCTACATAAGTAAAAACGATAAAGGTGTAGAACTTTACTATTCGTACGCACCGATAATTGTTGATGGCACCAATACCCCATGGTCAATTGCCATATCAGTACCCGTAAGTACCATAATGGCTAAAGCCAATAGAAATTTCAGAATTTCAATGATTGTTGGGATTATAGGTATATTGCTTATTGTTCTTGTAATTGCTATAATAAGTAAAAACATAACTAATCCGCTCACCAAAATAACGCAGCTGCTTAAAAACCTGGCTAATGGTCATATTGATGAGAAAATGAGGATAAAAATTGAAACCGGTGATGAAATTGAAGAAATGTCAGAAGCCCTTAATAATTCAATCGATGGTTTAAATAAAAAAGTTGAATTTGCCAACCGTATTGGACAGGGTGAATCAAATCAAGACTTTAATTTGTTAAGCGATGAAGATGTTTTGGGTAAATCACTAATTGAAATGAGAAATAGCCTGATTAGTGCCGACGAAGAAGAAGAAAAACGTAAAATTGAAGATGAAAAACGCAGGTGGGCTAATGAAGGTTTAGCTAAATTTGCTGACATTTTGCGCCAAAATAATGATAATCTTGAAAATTTTGCAACAGAAATTATAATGAACCTTGTTGATTATTTGAATGCAAATCAAGGAGGGTTATTTGTTTTAAATGATAATGATAAAGAAAATATATACTTTAATCTTCTTTCTGCTTTTGCTTACGACAGAAGAAAATATATGCAGAAACATATTCAGATTGGCGAAGGATTAATTGGTACTTGTGCTATTGAAAAGAAAACCATATTCATGACTGCTATTCCACAAGATTATATTGAAATAACTTCCGGATTAGGAGGAGCTAATCCTGCTAGTTTACTTATTGTTCCACTTAAACTGGAAGATGACGTGTTGGGGGCTCTTGAAATTGCTTCATTTAATGTATTTGAAAAACACGAAATAGAGTTTGTTGAAAAATTGGCTGAAAGTATTGCTTCTACTTTTTCATCAGTTAAAATAAATATAAGAACATCAGAATTATTAGAACGCTCACAACAACAAGCTGAAGAAATGGCTGCACAGGAAGAAGAAATGCGTCAGAATATGGAAGAGTTGCAAGCTACACAAGAAGAATCAACACGCAAGAGTGCTGAAACAGAAGGCCTCGTTGAAGCACTTAATAAATCCAGCTACGTAATAGAATATAGTTTGGATGGAAATATCCAGAACGTAAACGATAATTACCTGACGTTACTTGGCTTAACCAGAGATGAAGTTATTGGAACTCATCACTCAGGTAATATGGAGTTTACCGAACAACAAAAGACTGAATACGAAAAATTCTGGAGAGAGTTAAGATCAGGAAAAGTTATAAAGGAAACAACAACCACTGAAGCTAATGGAATAGAATATGTTTTTGCCGAAACGTATACTCCTATTAGAAATGCTAATGGAGAAATTTATAAAATTCTGAAAATTTCAAACAACATTACTGATTTTCAGAAGAAACATTCATAAGAGAAATTTTAAAAATCGCTAGGGGTCATGAAAATAAAATTAAAAATACAGCAAAAAATACAACTGTTTATTATTTCCGCAACAATAATTATTTATATTGCTGCTGTTGGATATATTAGTTTTAATGCCCGCAAAATGGCATATAATGACGCTATTGAAATAACGAACAAACAAGTTCAGGAATCAGCAAAAGATATCAAGGTTAAACTTGACTCTGAGTTTTCTGCGGTTATAGCCGTTAGTGATGCTTTTAGAATTTATAAAGAATTTGAAAAAGATGAGTGGCAGGAATTAATCCATAAGATGTATACTAAGATTTTTGAAAACAATCCTAATATTTATGCACTATGGGATAGCTGGGAATTAAGTATGATAGATTCTGCATGGAATAAACCTTATGGTAGAATAAGTCATTCTTTTTGGAGAGAGGATGGAATAATAAAAAATAATGTTGAACTCAGAAGTTTAGATGGTGATTCTGAACTTTATGCAGAAACAAAATCCATACTGGTTCCTAATATAAACGAACCATATTTTGATGTTTTAACAGGAGGTAAAAAAGAATCTTTATTAATGACCAGTTTGATTTCACCAATAGTTGAAAACGGGAAATATGTTGCTGTGGTAGCCTATGATATTACTTTAATACAATTACAGAAAATTATTGAAAATATCAAGCCCTTTGAAGGTAGTTACGCTTATTTGATTTCAAATGGCGGGTTTATTTCCGGACATCCGGATAAAGAACTACTGAATCGAAAAATTGAAGAAATCTTTCCTGAAGACAACAAAAAACACAAAATCTCTCAGAAAATTCTCGATGGAAAAAGTTTTAGTTATATAAGTACAGATAAAACCGGAACTAAAACATACGTTACCTATGCCCCAATTCAAATAATGGATACAGATACACCCTGGTCAATTGCAATTTCTGTTCCTGTTGACACTATTATGGCTAAGGCAACTCGGAATTTTAGAATTTCATTAATTGTTGGAATTATAGGAATACTTCTTATGGCATTAGTTATTGCTATTATCGGACGAAATATTACCAATCCACTAACTAAGATTACTGAGTTATTAAATCATCTTGCAAAAGGACATATCGATGAAAAAATGAGAATAAAAATAGAAACGGGTGACGAAATTGAAGAAATGACTAATGCTCTTAATAGTTCTATCGATGGATTAAATAAAAAAGTTGAATTCGCCAATCTTATTGGTCAAGGTAAATTAAATCAAGACTTTGATTTATTAAGTGACGAAGATGTCCTGGGTGAGTCTTTAATTGAAATGAGAAACAGCCTTGTTAAAGCCGAAAAAGAAGATGAAAAACGTAAAATTGAAGATGAAAAACGCAGGTGGACCAATGAAGGCTTAGCGACGTTTGCTGATATCTTACGCCAAAACAACGATAATCTGGAAAATCTTGCTACTGAAATTATATTAAACCTTGTTGGTTATCTTAAAGCAAATCAGGGTGGTATATTTATTTTAAATGATAATGATAAAGAAAATATTCACTTTGATTTACTTTCCGCTTATGCTTTTGATAGAAGAAAGTTTCTGCAAAAACAAATTGAGATGGGTGAAGGCTTAATCGGAACCTGTGCTATTGAAAAGAAAACAATATATATGACAGAAATCCCGCAGGACTATATGGAAATTACCTCGGGTCTTGGTGGGGCAAACCCAAACAGCTTATTAATTGTTCCGTTAAAAATTGAAGAAAATATATTGGGGGTTCTTGAAATAGCTTCTTTTAATATTTTTGAAAAACATGAAATTGAGTTTGTTGAAAAATTAGCTGAAAGCATTGCTTCAACCTTTTCGTCTGTTCGAGTTAATATCAGAACATCAGAATTACTTGAGCGTTCGCAACAACAAGCCGAAGAAATGGCTGCACAAGAAGAAGAAATGCGTCAGAATATGGAAGAGTTACAGGCCACACAAGAAGAATCAACACGCAAGGGCGCTGAAATGGAAGGACTGGTTGAAGCACTCAATACATCTAGCTACGTTATAGAGTACGATCTGGACGGAAACATACAAAATGTAAATGATAATTACCTGTCATTACTTGGAGTAAGCAGAGATGAGGTAATTGGAACTCATCATTCAGAGAATATGGAATTTACGGAGCAACAAAAAGTTGCATACGAAAAATTCTGGAGAGAATTAAAATCGGGTAAAGTACAAAAAGAAACAAGCAAAGTAAAAATTAACAATAAACAGTTAGTTTTTGCCGAAACTTATACCCCAATCAGAAATACTGAAGGAAATATTTATAAAATATTGAAAATCTCGAATGATATTACAAATTTTCATTCAGTAGGATAATATTTAAGCGGAGCAAAAATCGACACAACGATTTACAAAGACAAACTTCTGATATACTGATGCTTATCAGTCACGTCAAGAGTTCTGAATATAAAAAACATCGGAAGTTTTTAAAACTTCCGATGTTTGGTTAATGCAAAAAAGGAGATCAAAATTGACCTCCTTTAATATTATCTAATAAAAACTTTATTGACACTTCAAAACCTGTTCAATTTGATATTTTGCTGATGCTTCATAATCTCCTTTGCTAGCTTTTTTATAAGCATCACAAGCGGCAGTAGTGTCGCTTTTACCGTAATGCGAATTACCTAACTCATAATATATTTTAGCATCTTTAGTAGTACCTGCATCACCAAAAAGTTCTAACGATTTGTTACCAGCTTCAATTGCTGCATCCCATTTTGATTGCTTATTATAAATAACTGCCAATTGATAATAAATATCGGTATCAACATCTTTATATTCCATTAAAGTATTAAAATATTTTTCCGCATCGCTATATTTTTCTGCTTTAACTGCATTAGCTCCGGCAACTAAATAAAAGTTTCCTGCCAATTGTTTTGCTGTTCCTTCTGATTTTGTGTCTTTTTTAGTTACAGCAGCATTTATTGCATTATCTATTGCTTCTTTAAAGTTAGGCTCATCTTTTTGATCTTTATAAACCTGTGCTTTTCTTACATATGACATAGGGTATTTAGGATCTAACTCTATTGACTTATCTAAAGCTTCTAAAGCAGCTGCATAATCTTTAGCTTTAAGCAAACCTGCTCCTTTAGCATAATATAACTTAGGTATTGTTCCTTTTGCTTTTTTAAGCATCTTAGCATCTTCATAAGTTTCTGAATATTCTTTTAAAGTTTCAAAAGCAGCAATTGACTCGTCATATTTTTTTTCTTTGTAAAGTCCAATCGCATATTTATATTGCATATTTGGAATTTGTGTTACGGCAGTGACCCTGTTTTCATTTTCTGGCTCACCTAATTCATCATAAATGCTAATACATTGTTTAAACGATTCAATGGCACCTAAGTAATCTTTTGCCTGTGATTTTGCAACTCCATCTTTTAAAGCATCAACGGCTTCTGTTGCTGTTTGTGCATTTACATTAACCGCAAAACCCATTATAATAATCATTGCAGCTATTCTACTCAAAGTTTTCAATTTCATGGTAATAAATTTTAGTTATATGATTAAGTTTATCGTTAATTTTTTCGGCTCTAAAAGTATAAAATAGAAGTAAATAATAAAATTATTTTCAAATTTAATTTGTTACATATATCAATTAATAACAATATGTTGCGTTATTTTGTTTGTGTACTTGCTGTTTTTACTATTATTTTCCTAGTTTATATAAAACTTGATTTTCAGTAAAATCAATTTTTATAATATTTAATACTATAAGATTAACTAAAATTGTTTCTGCTTTATACTTAGTTAAATTTGCCAATTTTCTGAATTTTGAAAAAGTAATGCTTTGATTTTCTTGCAGATAATCAAAAATTATTTTTTCGGGTTCATCATATCTAATCAAAATACCTTTCCCAAACTTTTTCTTATTCCATGCTTTAAGATATATATTATTAACGATAAGGTTCTCGTCATTTACCCTAATATAAACCTTGTATAGACCATTTTTATCCGGAGCAGTAATTAATTTATCTCCGGAAACTCTGGAAATTGTTATTTCAAGGATAGTTTTTCCATTAATTTGCCAGGCTTTTGTTTCAAATTTAATTGCAGGTCTACAATATAAATCTGCAGCTGCCTGAACCATGTAAAACTCTTCATCGCCTTGTACTCCTGCAACAGAACCATTATCTCTAACTCCAACAAGGAGTTTTCCCCCATCAGTATTAGAAAAAGCGGCTAATGATCTGGCAATCTTTTTTGAATCTGTAATAGAATGCTTAAAATCGAGTTGTTGATGCTCACCCTGTTTTATTAAATCGTAGATATAAGCACTCATTGCAAAATATTAAAATTCTGTTTCTAAAATAAAAGTTGAAAAATTATGAAAAATTTACTTACTTAAGGCCTCTGCTCCACCTACAATTTCCAGTATTTCATTTGTAATTGCTGCTTGTCGGGCTTTATTATAGGTTAATTGTAAGTCTTTAATTATTGTTGTTGCATTATCTGTTGCTTTGTGCATTGCTGTCATTCGAGCACCATATTCAGCTGCCAATGATTCAAGAATAGCTTCATAAAATTGTATTTTTAGAGATTTTGGTATTAACTCTTTTACAATGTATTCTTTTGTGGGTTCAAATATATAATCAAAATTCACATTGGATTCAATCTCCTCCGGAAGCTCAATTGGCAAAAATTTATCTGTTGTTAATATCTGAACTCCCGCATTTTTAAATTTATTATATACAATAACAACCTTGTCGAACTCCTTTTTTACATATCGTTGCATTATATCTTCAATAAGAGTAACAGCGTGTTCAAAATTTAAGTTATCTAATATTTCATTATTAATCCCTAGAAGCTTAGTGTTTGTTGATTTAAAAAACTCCGTTCCCTTTTTTCCTATTGAGAATACCGATACATTACCTTCTTTGTTTTCGCCAATGTATTCTTCGTTTAACAAAGTTGATACCTGTTTAATTATATTAGCGTTAAATGCACCACACAATCCTTTATTTGATGTAATTGCAACAATTAATATTTTATCCGGAATTCCCGTCCGTGAATAAATATGTTCCTCTTCTTTTTCAATGCTTTGATTAATGTTAAATAAAATCTGGTGTAATTTACCGGCATAAGGCCTCAGATGAATTACAGCATCCTGGGCTTTTTTTAGTTTAGCTGCAGAAACCATCTTCATCGCACTTGTAATTTGCTTTGTTGATTTTACAGAAGCAATTCGAGTACGTATTTCTTTTAAATTACCCATTTCTATCTAAAACTAATCTACTTTATATTTTACTGCTACTTCTTTCGCTACAGTTTCTATTACATTTGTAATCTCATCGGTCAGTTTCCCTGATTTCAATATTTCTAACACTTTTGCATGTTGAATCTCCATCATATCTAAAAAGTCTGACTCAAATTCTTTCACTTTTTCAACCGGCACATCTTCCAGCAATCCTTTTGTTCCACAATAAATAATTGCAATTTGTTTTTCAACAGGCATTGGAGAATACTGTCCCTGCTTAAGAATTTCTACATTTTTCGCCCCCTTATCAAGTATTGCCATTGTTGCAGCATCAAGGTCAGAACCAAATTTTGAAAATGCTTCCAGTTCACGATATTGTGCCTGATCCAGTTTTAAAGTTCCGGCAACTTTTTTCATTGATTTAATCTGTGCATTTCCTCCAACCCTGGAAACAGAGATACCAACATTAATTCCGGGACGAACACCGGAATTAAACAGATCCGATTCCAGAAATATTTGTCCATCGGTAATTGAAATTACATTAGTAGGAATATATGCAGAAACATCACCTGCTTGTGTTTCTATAATTGGCAAAGCAGTTAAAGAACCTCCTCCCTTCACCTTCCCTTTTAATGATTCGGGCAAATCATTCATTTCAGCTGCAATTTTATCTGATTGAATAATTTTCGCAGCACGTTCAAGTAACCTGGAATGTAAATAAAAAACATCTCCGGGATAAGCTTCACGTCCGGGCGGACGACGAAGTAATAAAGAAACCTCGCGATATGCTACGGCTTGTTTTGAAAGGTCATCATAAACAATTAAAGCTGATCTTCCTGTATCTCTAAAATATTCCCCAATACAAGCACCTGCAAATGGAGCAAAAAATTGTAATGCAGCAGGATCTGCAGCAGTTGCCATAACTATAACCGTATAATCCATTGCTCCGTGTTTTTCCAGAATATCCGCAATATTTGCAACGGTTGATCCTTTTTGTCCAATAGCTACATAAATACAGTAAACCGGCTCTCCTTTATCGTAAAATTCTTTTTGATTAATAATTGCGTCAATAGCAATAGCAGTTTTTCCGGTCTGTCGGTCACCAATAATTAATTCTCTTTGCCCGCGACCAATAGGTATCATTGCATCAATTGGCTTAATACCTGTTTGAATTGGTTCATTTACAGGCTGACGATATATTACACCGGGGGCCTTCCTTTCAAAGGGCATTTCATAAAGCTCTCCGGTAAGAGGTCCTTTGCCATCAATAGGTTCACCAATGGTATTAATAACTCTTCCCAAAAGACTGTCGCCAACTTTAATGGAAGCTATTCTTTTGGTTCGCTTAACCTGATCTCCTTCTTTAATTTCTTTGGAAGATCCCAGAAGAACAGTGCCCACATTATCTTCCTCAAGATTAAGAACTATCCCTTTCATTCCGCTTTCAAACTCAATCAATTCATTAGATTGCACATTGGATAATCCATATATTCTCGCAATACCATCACCTACTTGTAAAACACTACCTACTTCTTCAAGTTCGGAATTTGTTGTAAAGCCTTCTAATTCTTTCTTTAAAATTCTTGAGACTTCTCCGGGTTTAATTCCAGCCATAGCTTATATTTTAATATTTTATTTTTTTCTTTTATTATTAAAATCAATGTTTAAAAATTGATTTCTAAGTTGTTGAATTTGTCTTGCAACACTTAAATCTAACTGTTTGTCATCAACCTGAATAATCATTCCTCCAATTAATTCTTTATCAACTTTAGTATTTAATTCAATTATTGAATTAAAAGTTTTCTCTATGGTTTTTTTAATATTTGTTTGATGTGTTCTTGTTAATTCAAATGCTGTTGTTAAAACAGCTGTTTTAATACCTTTATGTTTATGATAAATTTCAATAAAATCTTTACATATGTTTTTTAAGTGGTTTTCACGCTTGTTTTTAACAATAAGTTGTAAAAGTGATAATGAGTATGTATTAATTTTATCTTTAAAAATTTCGTTTAAAAATTTGTTTTTCTTCGATGTTTTTATCACAGGATGCTCTAATAAAATTTTAATATCTTCATTTTCCTCATACCATTGAAGAATCAGTTCAACATCCTGTTTTATTTCATCAAGCATGTTCTTCTCCTCAGCAAGAAGAAATAAGGACTTTGCATAACGTACATTTATTTGACTCTGATACATGAATAATTTAAGGGTTAATTCAAATCAATGTCTTTAACAAGATCATCAATTAATTTTTTTTGTTTAGATTCATCTTCAAGTTTTTGCTTTAAAATATTTTCAGCTATATCAACAGACAAGGCTGCAATCTGGTTTTTAATCTCATTAATTACCTTGTTTTTTTCCTGCTCAACACTTTGTCTGGCCTCTTTAATAATTTTCTTAGCTTCTAATTTAGCATCTTCACGGGCTTCTTCTATAATATTATTTTTTAATTCTTTAGCCTCTTTAAGCAGGCTTTCCTTTTCAAGTTTTGCCAGCTGAGTAATTTTTTCATTCCCAAATTCAATTTTAGCCATTTCGTCTTTTGCCCTTTGAGCGGCTAAAAGGCTTTTGCTGATTGACATCTCGCGATCCCTTAAGGCTTTTAGTATTGGTTTCCAGGCAAACTTTATAAGTATATAAAGCAAGATACTGAAAGAAACAATCATCCAAAATAATAATCCGAGATCAGGTTTTACCAGTTCCATAATTTCTGATTTAAAAAATTAAAAAACTTTACAGGCAGCCAACCGCTGCTCTGTAAAGTAAAATCCTTATACAAATAAAATAAGGAAACAAACAACAATTGCAAAGAAAGCAACCCCTTCAATAAGTGCAGCAGCAACAATCATATTTGACCTGATATCGCCTGCTGCCTCTGGTTGTCGGGCAATAGATTCCATCGCAGATATTCCGATTTTGCTAATACCCATGGAAGCAGCAAAAGCAGCAAAAGCAGCACCAAAACCCGCTGCAGTTTTAGAAATAGCTACACCTTCAATTGCAAGTAAAATAATTCCTAAAGTAGACATAATATTAATTTTAATGGTGAATATAATTTTTATTTCAATGATCTTCTTCTGATGCCATTCCAAAATAAATAGCTGACAAAATTGTAAATACATAAGCCTGAATAAAAGCTACAAGTATTTCAAGAATAGACATAAATATTGCAAATAGAACGGATACAGGAGAAACAGCCATTCCTAAGCCGGGACTCATCTTTCCAAAAATAAATATCAAACTAAAAAATCCTAAAACAATAATATGTCCTGCAGAAATATTCGCAAACAAACGAATCATCAGAACAAATGGTTTAATAAATACTCCAAATAGTTCAATAAAAGGAATCAGGGGAAGTGGTAATTTTAGCCACCACGGAACTCCCGGTGTATTAAATATATGACTCCAATAATTTTTATTCCCGGTTATGGTTGTAATAAAAAAAGTGAAAAGTGCTAAAGCCATTGTTACTGTAATATTTCCGGTAACATTTGCTCCACCGGGGAATAAAGGAACAAGACCAAGCAGGTTGTTCAATAATATAAAAAAGAATATAGTTAACAAAAACGGAGTAAATCTCTCGTAATGCTTTTCGCCAATACTTGACCTCGCAACATCATCTCGAATAAATAAAATTAATGGTTCAAATAATGATTGTAATCCCTTTGGTGGCAATCCTTCTCTTTTTTTATAGGAGTTTGCAACAGATACAAAAATAAATATTAGAAAAATACAGCTAAATAAAATGGCTGTAACATTTTTAGTAATTGAAATATCGAGAGGGCGGGCAACAAACTCTCCATGACTATTTACTTCAATAATTTTATTTTTATAATCACCCTCATGTGCAATTTTAAATCCGTGGTAAGTATGCCCATGGTCTAATTTAAACGACCAAAAAGAAATAAATCCTTTAGTTTTACTATATAAAATAACCGGTAAAGGAATTGCTACATGGTGTCCTTTATATGAATACAAATGCCATCCGTAACTATCTCTAATATGGTCGAAAATAAAATCGCCCGGATTAAATCCTTCTTTTTCATGTTCTTCGTTATGCTCTTGTGGATGTTCAGGATCCTTTTCTGCAGGATTATCATTTGCAAATATGTTTTCCTGATTAAAAATCAATATTGCAATAACAAATGTAATATTTAAAAGGATTTTATACATACTACAAAGATTGTATACTTACAAATTTATGCAATAAAAAGCAAAAATGTTAATTGATGTTATAAAAAAAGGCAGTGCAATCAGATTTACACTGCCTCCTCATACGAAAAAATATAATTATTGTTTCTTGAGTATGGCTAAAAACCCTGCCAGAGTTTCTTTTGTTAAAATTCTAAATTATATAAAACTCTGGCAGGGTTTGATAATCCAAATTTATTCTTTTATACCAGGCTCTTTCTTATGCTCCCAGACCTGAAGCTATTAAGAAAGTTGCAGCAAATGCAATAATAGCATATAATTCAGGGAATACAGCTAAGATAAGAGTATTACCAAAAACATCGTTACCGCTACCAATAGCAGCAATGCCATTTGATGTAACACCTCCTTGCTGAACAGCAGAAAATAATGCAACAAAGCCTAAGAATAATCCCATTGACAAGATTGCAATACCATTAAACATTGTCATTTCAGGGGAAATTAAGTTGAATAATTTGTCAATAACGAAATATCCACCAAAACCATAAAGACCCTGAGTACCCGGCAAAGCAGCTAAAAGCATGTAATTACCAAATTTTTCAGAATCTTTTTTCAAAGCACCAATAGATGCATTACCACCCATTGAAACTCCAATTGCACTTCCAATTCCTGACAGTGCGATCATAAACGCTAATCCTGCGTAAGCTAAATAAATTGCTGTGTTCATAACTTTATTCTCCTATTAATTTTATTTATTTTCTATTTTGAAAAAGGTTTATATTGTTTACCGCCTCCAACAAAGCCGGCGTTTTTATAAAATTCTACAAACGTTAAACGTAATGGATGTACAATTGCTCCTAAACTAGCAAGAAAAATATTCAATCCATGCCCGATTACTAAAATAATAATAAATGGAATATAACTCAAAAAACTGCCTCCTAAAACCTGAGCTGCTATCTGGTTAAACACAAGTCCTAAAATCGCACTTGAAATTCCTAATGCAAACAATCGGATGTACGATAACAAATCACCAAATACTCCGGTAAGCATATTATATACATCGTAAAGCCCTGAGAAAATACTTATTATCATATTCTTTTCTGGATTTGCAAATAACAAAATCGTTGCAAAACTTAAGCCCAGTCCGATCTTTTTTACAATAGCAAAGCTTTCAATATTTACACCTGCTTGTTCAAGACCCATAAATGTTCCGAAAGTTAAGATTAAAAAAATCCAGCCAATGGTTGACAATCCATACTTTAGTCCGCCCAGTTTGATTTGGTTTGCTGCTTTAATACACATTCCGTAAAATATCTGCAATCCACCAATTGCTATTGATAACCAGAATAATTTTAATGGCTCAAGGATAATCTGTTTCAAAGGATAGGTTTCCATTTTAACCAGCTCAATACCAAAGAATGTTCCCGAAACTAAGCCCATTAAAATTGTTGCAACACCCAGATAAGACGCCAAAGTAAGAATTGGCTTTAATTGTTTACTTGCTTTTCTTCTAAAGATTAATGTTGCAATAAGAATAAATAATCCGTATCCGGTATCACCTACACAAAATCCAAAAAACAACATAAAGAACGGAGCAAAAAATGGCGTTAAATCCAGTTCGTTATAATCAGGTAATGAGAATAAGTCACCAATTGGCTCGAACAACCTCGAAAATTTATTATTCTTAAGTTTGATTGGCACCTTGTCTTCTCTTTCTGGCTGAGCAGATATGAAATAAACATTTTGTTCTTCAAGGAACTTTTCAAGATCTTCTTTTTGCTCTTGTGGAATCCATCCTTCAAGAAACATCACCTTCTCTTCTGCTTGTTTTTCAGTATGATTAATTGCTAAATCAAAATCGGTCTCTTCCTGTAATTTCTTGCGCGTATCTTTTAAAATATCCTGATATTTAATTGCATACTCATCAAAAATAATCTCAATTTCTTCTAACCTATTTTTACCGGCTTCATCTTTTGCGAGAAGTTCCGATAAAGTTTGTTCAGGTAATTTTATTTCTTCTGCATCAATATCAATTGGATTTGCCCCTCTTTGGAAAGCAACTATATAAGCATGTCCGTATCTAATACTGACAATATCAAGTGGATATTTATCTTTCCATTCAGGATTAAATTTCTTCTCGTTACAAACAAAAAACCGTAATTTAATGTGATGTTTCGCAAATTTTTCGTGCATCTCTGGAGTAAAATCGCCCCAGGGCTCAGCTTTTTGAATTTCTTTGTTCAGACTAAGCTGTTCCTGCTCAATAGCCGTAATTTCATCAGAAAGATTTTTGATTTTTTCAACCAATTCTAATCCATCCATTTCAGATTTTTCAGCAAATTCTTCCTGATTTTTATTTTTCAGAAACTTTAAGGCTTTATTTAATTCACTGATTTGGTGCAACGACAATTTGATATTTTCATCTATATCTTTCTTTTTTTCTATAATATGAAGCACGCCCAGCTCCTGAAGTTTTTCAAGAAAAGGGATATACTCCTTGTGATAGATTAAAAAAGAATATTTCATCATTGGAATAATCATTATGCAGCCTCCCTCTGTTCTTGTCGTTTTTTAACAATTTTTTGAGATGATTTAGACAAATTCTCCTCATCTTCAAGAAATCGTTTTACTTTCGAGATTGCTTCTTCGTATCCCGGAATTTGCACCTTTTCGTATAGGTTTACTTTTTGTGTGGTTTTTTTCCTCGCAAAATCCAACAGCTCCATTTTTCTTAAGAAAAATTCACTTTCAATTGAGATCTTAACTAATGATTCTATAATTTGAATTCCACTTAAAAACCATCCCGGTTTATTAAAAAGGCTAAATTCCCCGATCTCAAAAATTACATCTTCTAATATCGGCGTTTTAACACCGGCAATTTTCTTAACAATCATTTTTACATCTTTCACGGCAATAAGATTTCCCTCAAACTCGCCCCAAAGCCGTACCATTGCATCGTATTCCTTCATACTAGCTTCCAGCTTTTTAAGTAATTCTTCTGATTGATCCTTAGCACGCTTAACTTCCATTCTAAGAGCAGCTTCTTTACTTTGAAGCGTAGGCAATGCTCTTAAACGAATTTTAAGATTTTTGTTTAATTGCTGTAATGATGTTTTATTATATTGGAATTTTATCGCCATGTTTTTTTCGTTTCAGGTTTCTAGTTTCAGGTTAAAGTTCAAGCTAATGTATCAAGTACAACAAACTCGGAACTTTAAACTTTAAACTCGGAACTAATTCTTTGGCCAATACTCATCAACAAATTCTTGTTTAATACCTACCTCGGCAGGTTCAAAATGTTTATTGAACAAGTTCCAACCCGTCTCCAGCATTTGATCAACCTCAATATTTACATCAATTGCTAATAATTTATCTGAATAATCTTTTGCAAAATTCAGTGTGCGTTCATCGTAATCGGTAAGGTCGAAACCATTTTCCTGTTTTGTTTTTGCATTAGCAGCATCGGCATATAAACGAATAGCCGCATTCATCACTTGTGGGTGATCTGCACGGGTTTTCTTTCCAATAACTAACTGCTTTAAACGCGATAAACTACGGAACGGATCAACAACCACTTTACCAATATCGGTATCCTTACGTAAAAACAACTGGCCTTCGGTAATATAACCGGTATTATCAGGAATCGCGTGAGTAATATCGCCTCCGGATAAAGTAGTTACAGCAATAATTGTAATTGAACCACCATCAGGAAACTGAACTGCTTTTTCATAAATCTTAGCTAAATCACTATAAAGAGATCCCGGCATACTGTCTTTCGATGGAATCTGATCCATACGATTTGATACAATACTTAAAGCATCAGCATAAAGTGTCATATCTGTTAAAAGAACAAGGACTTTTTGGTTTTTATCCACTGCAAAATATTCAGCAGCAGTTAATGCCATATCCGGTACAAGCAATCGTTCAACAGGTGGATTTTCAGTTGTATTTACAAAACTGATAATACGATCTAAAGCACCTGCATTATCGAATACATTTTTATAAAACAGGTAATCATCGTTTGTTAATCCCATACCACCAAGGATAATCTTATCGGCATCAGCACGAAGCGCTACCATTGCCATCACCTGATTATAAGGTTGGTCCGGATCGGCAAAAAATGGAATCTTTTGTCCTGTTACCAATGCATTATTCAGGTCGATACCTGCAATACCCGTTGGAATAAATTCTGATGGTTGCTTTCTGCGAACAGGGTTCACAGATGGGCCGCCAATCTGGCGTTCTTCACCTTCAATAACAGGCCCGCCATCAATAGGATCTCCATAAGCATTAAAATAACGTCCTGATAATTCATCGCTCACTTTTAATACAGGCGGGCGGCCTAAAAATATAACTTCAGCATTTGTTGGGACACCTTCTGTTCCTTCGAAAATCTGAAGTGTTACATCATCTCCAATAATTTTTACAACCTGGGCTAATCGTCCGTGTACAAATGCCATTTCTTCGTAACCAATACCGGTAGCTTTTAAAGAACAGGTAGCTTTCGTTATCTGGGTAATTTTTGTATAGATTTTTTGAAATGCTTTTGTTTCCATTATGCAATCTTTCTTTCTTCGATTAATGAATTAAGTTCTTTCTCGTTATTTTTGAATTCATCTGATTCATATTCAGAGTAATTCATCTGTTTCATTTGATTTATGATTCTTTTAAAATAAGAACCTACATCTTCAAATGATTCGAAAGAGAATTTAGTATGATAAATATCTAATACCTTGTTCAACATATATTTCTGACGCTCAAGAGGTGTTGAACAGTCTGTTTTATCAAATGCATCCTGTTGTAAAATAACGAAATCGACTACTTCACCTTTCCAGAATCTGTCGTGATATTCAACAGGTACACCATCATCACCCAGAATATTGATTTGCTCCGAAACTTCCCTGCTTCTGATAAGAATATTTCTTGCTAATCTGATTTTCTCGGGCCATTCGGGATCTATATTTTCTCTAAAATATTCTTCTAATTCAGGATATTCGGCATATTTTGAATAACTTTCTAATGGATCAATTGCCGGATAACGCTTACTATCGGCACGTTGCTGCGAAAGTGCATAGAAACAACGAGCAGCTTTTTTTGTAGATTCAGTTACAGGTTCTTTCAGGTTACCACCAGCAGGTGAAACAGTTCCGATAAAAGTAATTGAGCCTGACTCTCCGTTGTTCAGATATGTAAATCCTGCGCGGGAATAGAAATTAGAAATAATTGCAGGTAAATCCATAGGGAAAGCATCTTGTCCCGGTAATTCTTCCATTCTGTTCGACATTTCGCGAAGAGCCTGAGCCCAACGGGAAGTAGAATCGGCAAGCAACAATATTTTTAATCCCATTGCACGATAATATTCTGCCAATGTCATTGCAGTATAAACAGAAGCTTCGCGAGCTGCAACCGGCATATTCGATGTATTAGCAATAATTGTAGTACGTTCCATCAATTTTCTGCCTGTACGAGGGTCGTCTAACTCAGGAAATTCAGCAAAAATTTCCACTACCTCATTAGCACGTTCGCCACAAGCAGCAACGATAATCATATCAGCTTCGGCTTGTTTTGAAAGTGCGTGCTGTAATACAGTTTTACCAGTTCCAAATGGACCCGGGATAAATCCTGTTCCACCTTCAGCTATTGGATTTAAAGTATCGATTACACGAACGCCTGTTTCCAACAATTTAAACGGACGTGGTTTTTCTTTGTATGCTTTAACAGCCAATTTAGCAGGCCATTTTTGAATCATTGTAAGATTAATATCCTTACCATTTTCATCGGTAACAACAGCAATAGTATCCTGGATAGTATATTCACCGGCATCAGTCACACTTTTTACTGTGTATTTACCTTCGAATTTGAAAGGAACCATAATTTTGTGAGGCATCCAGTTTTCCTTAACTTCACCTAACCAACCACCGGCTTCAAGAACATCGCCAGGTTTAGCAATTGGTTTAAATTCCCATTTTTTATCATCTTCTAGTGGATTTGTGTGTTCTCCGCGTTTAAGAAAAACTCCATCCATTTTATCCAGGTCGTTTTGCAAGCCATCGTAGTTTTTAGATAAGATGCCGGGGCCAAGAGTTATTTCAAGCATATGCCCTGTAAAATCTACGGTATTATTTATTCTAAGTCCACGGGTACTTTCAAATACCTGAACATAAGCCTGTGTACCAACAATTTTGATAATTTCAGCCATTAATTTAGTTCCTTCTAAATCAATATAACATATTTCATTTTGCTGAACAGGTCCGTCAACCTCAACAAACACTAAGTTTGCAATGATTCCTGCTACTTTTCCTTTTGTCATTTTATTTATTTTTTCCATTTATTGCAAATTCTTTAGGAAATTCAAAACCGGATTTTAAATCATCGATGATTTTGCCGAACATTTCACGGCCGGTTTCTTCATCGAGTTTTAACCATCGATATGCCATATCGAGTTTAATTGTATAAGCCAATACAACTTCAATTGTAAAATAATCGAACAGAGTTATATCTTCTACTTTATTCCATTTTAATTGATCTAACCCTTTTTCACGAGCCAATAAATTATCATTCTCAGCAAGTGCTATGATTTCTGAAACGTATGGAAGATCAACTTCTAAACCAAAATCTTTAGCATTACTTTTTAGTATTGCTTTTGTTACAAAATTATCGCCATTGAGCTGTTTCTCGGCTTCAAGGTTAAATTTCCGGCAATTATGTCCTATTAAGATATTATTTAGGTTTTGATTGAATCCGAACCATTGTTTTAAAAACTTGTTCTTTGTCTTTAAAACATATTTATAATACATTTCGGCAAGAACATTTTCCCAACTCTTATCTACATTTTCAGACAATTCTTCATCCTTATACAAGTCAACAAAATTATACATGTATTGTGGGAGAATTCCTTGTCTTTCGTCTGAAAACTCAAGTTCGAAATCCTGAACTGTAAAGTTTCCCAATTTATTATGGTTTTCGTAATCTTCGTTCAGAAAGTGGAGGAGTTTTTCATTATCATAAGGTAAAAATAACAGTTCTGCCAATTTATAATCTTCCGGATGAAGATGTTCTTTCAATTCATGCTTAAAATCAAGCATCTGAAAATGAACATCAGTATCATCTAAAAAGATATCTGGTAATCCTGCTACGAAATAGTAATAATAATTACGAAACATAACTATTCTCCCGGATATAAGATTTCAATAGTTTTTGGACGAAGGTATGATTTGAAGAAGTTCTCGAAATCTTCTTCGCTAAAACTGATTTTGTACGATCCATCAGCCGGGCCAACTTTGAAACCACCTTTTATTGTGTCGCTAAAACTTAATTCCAGATTAGCATTTAATTCTTTTCCTGATTTAGCAGTGAAAAACTTTGCGAATTCTTTTTCAAGATCAGCAGGAAGTAATACAGAAAGATCTATTGTTTCATTTTTCTGAGGGTTCCAGTTTTTAACTACTGTTTCGATAATTTCTTTTACAAATTTTTCGTCGTCAAAAGCTTTTTTAACAGGCTCGTTGATCACTTTGCTGACAATCATATCAGTAATTTTTTGTTTTACTGTTCTGATTGTTTGCTTTGCTGCAAGATTCAATTCAGCATCAATATTTTTTTTGATCTCAACAGATTTTTGCTCAGCATCAGCTATAATTTTTTGAGCATCTTTCTCCGCAATCTGTTTTAATTTATCAGCTTCAGATTTTGCTTCGGCAAGTATTTTATCTGCTTCTTCGTTAGCTTTTTCAACCCCCTCGTTATAAAGCTTCTGAGTTAATTCCTGAAGTTTGTTTTCCATATCTATAAGATCTTATTGTTTTTGTATAAAAAATTGAACTACAAAACTAATAAATTAATTAATTTATCAATAAATATTTAGATTATTAGATAATTAAATTTAACTATCTGGGCTAATCTAAACAGGTAAAAACACAAACAAAATATATAATATTATTGTTCAACGGAAGCAAATGTAAAAGAGAAGAAAATATCATCCAAGAAATTTATGTTAAATCTTTAACGCTATTATTTGTTTAACAACATGTGTGGGAAATTAAAAACCGGCCTGCGAAAAATTCGAATATATTAACAACTCCACAGGAACTGAATTATAACAAATATTTCTCATCAAATTCAATATTGTGTTCATTTAAAAGTTTGATGTATTCTTCGCGAAATGTTTTGGTTTTATGATGTGCTTCTTGTCTTTTTATATAATTTACCAATGCTTCTTTTTCTTTTATGGAATAAGTAAAAGCACCATAACCTTCTTGCCATGCTGTAAAATTGGGGAATAAAGCTTGTTCTTTTATCCATATTGACGATGACACTTTAATGTCTTTCACCAAAGATGATACTGCAACCGTTGGATGAACATGTGTAGCAATATGCAGGTGGTCTTCTATTCCGTTAATTCTGTATAAGATACATTTTTTGTTTTTTAGAATGCCCCAGATGTATCGGTATAGCTTTTCACGATGTTCTTTTATGAGGGTTTTTTCTCTGTTTTTGGTTGAGAAGACAATTTGATATAGTATTTGGGTGTAAGTTGCCATATTGGTGTAGTTTATTGAACCCCTTTGGGGTTCTGGTTTTAGTGCCTTTTATTTCCGTATGTTGCACATACGGTTATTGTTGTTTAATCCCTTACGGGATTATGCTTTTTTGCTTTATACCGCGAAGCGGTTTAACTATAATAACCACGGGTGTGACCCGTGGGAAAGAGTGCAAGCCTTAAAAACAACTCCGCAGGAGTTGAACTATATACAGAGCATATCATATATGACTCAAACCCTCCTCAATAAAACGCATCGCCACATCTTCATCTTTTTCTATTGCTTTTTCAACAGCGGTTTTTGCAAGTTCTAATAGTTGCTCCGATTGTTTTTGTCAATACGGTTATTATTGTTTAATCCCCTTCGGGATTATGATTCTCATACTATCCGTATGTTGTTTAATCCCTTCGGGATTATGCTTTAGTTATACTTGTAATTTTTTAATTCCTTACGGAATTATATTCAAATATAATGATTTTTTGTTTTTGCTATTTATACTTTTTTTGCTTTATACCGCGAAGCGGTTTAACTATAATAACTACGGGTGTAACCCGTGGGAAAGGGTGCAAGCCTTAAAAACAACTCCGCAGGAGTTGAACTCTATACAGAGCATATCATATATGACTCAAACCCTCCTCAATAAAACGCATCGCCACATCTTCATCTTTTTCTATTGCTTTTTCAACAGCGGTTTTTGCAAGTTCTAATAGTTGCTCCGATTGTTTTTGTCAATACGGTTATTATTGTTTAATCCCCTTCGGGATTATGATTCTCATACTATCCGTATGTTGTTTAATCCCTTCGGGATTATGCTTTAGTTATACTTGTAATTTTTTAATTCCTTACGGAATTATATTCAAATATAATGATTTTTTGTTTTTGCTATTTATACTTTTTTTGCTTTATACCGCGAAGCGGTTTAACTATAATAACTACGGGTGTAACCCGTGGGAAAGGGTGCAAGCCTTAAAAACAACTCCGCAGGAGTTGAACTCTATACAGAGCGTATCATATATGACTCAAACCCTCCTCAATAAAACGCATTGCCACATCCTCATCTTCTTCTATTGCTTTTTCAACAGCAGTTTTTGCCAATTCTAATAGTTGCTCCGATTGCTTTTTGAGTTTAAAACTTTCTTCTATTTTTTCGCTTATTTGTTGTTGAATTTTGATGTTGATTATTGGAATAACAACGTTTTCAATTTCACCAACCCGCCAATGTAAAATAATTGAACCGCCTGCATCTCTTTCTGCCTGCATTTGAACAAGTTGTGAATTAAGAACAAGTGTTAAATATTCAGGCAAAACCTGTTCCTTGTTTTTTACCGTTAAATGTAAAACAGCTCCGGATGTAATAAGATTTTCATCTTTTCGTAACATATAAGCTGTACCAACACTACCATCTTTTGAAAATAATATTGTTTCTGCTTTTGGTTTTAATCTATTTATAGTTTCTAAATTGTCTTTACAAAACAAATCTGACAAACATTTTTGTGGTTCAGTAATACCAAACTTATTATAATCGGCCACTCTCAAAAATGGTAAACCTTCATCTGAATAAGCATTTGAGCCGGGTTCAATTGATTTTTTAATGTTCACCAAATCTGCTAATCTTTCATAATTGCTTTCTTTTATTTTTTTAACTACTTCCTCATACTTCGGCTGATAATACTCTGCATCTAAACGCCCAGTAGATAAAAAAGAATCTTTAAAGCTTTTTATATTTACTTTTTCCTGACTTGGTTTAAAGTCTTTTAATCCCAATGTCTCTAATAAAAGGTTTTCGGCCTGGGTATAGAATTGTTGGGATTGTTTTAAATTATCAAAAGCTTTATAAGTTAATTGTTCTATAATATCGTTAATTTTTGAATTGAATTTAGGAATTCTCAGTTGACGAAATTTTGCAGGGCTAAAATTCACCTGATTACTTGCCATAGAATATTTTTCTATTTCTACCCTGCCATATTTTGAATTTAAGTAAGAAACTAATGTTGAAGAATTAATTAATTCTTTTTTTGGTCTAATTTTGAAAAGATAAGAAGCATATGCATATTCGTAATCATTAGGAACAATAGCACTCTTGCCTACATATTTAGGATTTCCATTTGTTCTGCATATAAGCACATCATTTTTCGTCAATTTCAAAGACTCATATGTGTTTTTGTCTATTATAGAACAATATTTTGATGGTTCAGAAATAAAACTACTATCAAATTCATTTAACCTCAAAATTGGATAACCTAATTTTTCTTCATTTAGTTCTTTTGATGTTCCATATTGAACAAAATCTATTATTTCATCTCCTGTAAATGAATTAATTAAATCAAAAGATGTTGCAGTATAAAATTCAGATTCTAATCGAATAAGTTCAGTTGTTTTAATATCGTTGTAATTTACTTCAGCTATCTCCAGCCCCTCTAACAAAGCTTTATACTTTGCTTCGTTAAAGGGGCTTTTACGAAAAACTCAGTTCCTCTTTTTTTGTAAATTCGGCAAAGGCTTCCGCTATTCCGTCTTGTGTTAAGCCATCGTGGTTAAAAAGGTCGTGTTTTACAATGAGGTGGTCGTGCGTATCTAATAAAAATTCGTCTAAATCTTTTGGAGTTGTTACGTAATGCACAGGGGCATCTTCGGCCAAATCAAATTCTGTTTGAGACGGAATGCATTCCGTCTTTACTTTGTATTTGCCGGGGAAATCTTTTTTGCGAATGTAAATTTTATCACCGCTATTGTCCTTACTTGATTCTTGCATTGTAGCAAAGAAAATCGGGTAATCATCAACTTTCGGGCAAAGTTTATCGTCCCATTTTTGCACTAACAAAACTGAGGTTTTTGTTCCTGTATGTGGTTTAAATACATTTCCGTGCAAACCAACTACGCCCAAAATACGGCATCGCTCTGCAATAAATTCACGTATTTGTTTATCGGATGAATTATTAAAACGCCCTTGTGGCA
>JAIORB010000115.1 GCA_021108325.1 Bacteroidales bacterium
CCTGCTTTATATTAAAGCAGACTTTCATACCTGATATAGAAAAATTTATAATTATTCTGGTAGTAACTCTTTAGTTTCTAGCTTAGAAGGAGAAAATATTCCAATAACACCTTTCAAGCCAACACTCATTACAATGTTATAAAAGAAAACTAAAAATGATATTAAAAGCAAAGAACCTGATAGTGCAGCTAATATCATATATGTATTAAATTCACCATCAATATAAAGTGTTCTTCGTAACATTCCGTTTAATCCGGCCATTCCCATAAATGCTCCCATTCCAATTCCACCTAATAAATGGAACCAAAAATGTATATTGGCCAGCTTTTGACTATATAATTTTGCTCCATTAGTAACTATTGGGAATAAGATATACACTGCTGCGTATAATGTCATGGTTAAACCAATAAGTATAGCTACGTGAACGTGAGGACCAATAATCCATTGTGTATTGTGCAATATCCTGTTTAATCCAACATCAGCTTGCATAATACCTGCAGGTACTGCCAAAGCAAATCCTAATAAACCACCCAATAAAAATTTTAAAGGATTCGTCATTTTTAGTGGTCTGGCAGCCCATAAAGTAGCTAGCACAATAAAGAATGCTAAACCTTGTGTAATTAGCTCAAATGCTGTTACAAGTTCTCCCGATACTACTTTTAATATAGCTGGTTGTGCCTGGTCTGATAATAAGTGATGCGACCAAACTGTCCACGATACTACAAGTTCAAGTAATAAAGCTGCTCTTGCAATATTTTGCATAAATAATTTCTTGCCTGTAATCATCACTGCAAGCAAATACCATGTTCCGGCAACAAATATAAGTACCAAACCATCGGCTATTAAATCCAATCCCCACCAAAACCAGTTTTTATACAATAAAGCATCAATAGCGGTTTCCTTTAAATCAAAACCAAGAATATGACCTAACATAAAAACAAGGATCAAAACTCCTGTAAATAAAATAATACCGGTATTTAAAACCATATCGACAGTACCACGAGCTATTGCAGCAACAGGCAGAGGAACAAGATGTTCTTTTTTATTCTCTTTTTTAGCAAACATATTCTTTAAACCGGTATAACCGATTGCAGAACCCAGAAGCGCTGCTGATGGTTGTTTTTCCCAACCCTCAGGTGTATATACAATAGTTTTAAAAATATTGATAATAAAAAATAATGTTCCTACCATTAAAATAGCAATGCCTAAAATAAAAAATGTTCCTCCCCAAACACTAAACTGACTAAAGTCTGCGGGTAAAGGCCAATATAAAGTATATAAAGGTGCATAATGAGAAATAAATCCGGCTAACCAGAAGAGAAGTGTTCCTGATGTAAGTAATATTAATGCCCAATTAGCCAACTTAACACTATACAAAGGTTTTTTCATTAAGTATGGTGTAAGAAATAGAAATGCACCAAACACAAGAGCATAAGTGGAACCAAATATTCCCACCAATGGATGAGCTGTAAGAATCGCAAAATACTGATCTGTACTTATAAATGGTATTGGATCTACTGCATAAATCCGCATGATCATACCTTCAATTACTGCAAAACCGTAAAATACAAGTCCTACAACAACAAAGCGCAATACAATTTTTTGGATTTGTGTTAAGGAATCGGGCTTAAATAAACCTTCGGCTCCATTCATAAATGTATTTTTAAATGACATATATTTTCAATTTAAGTTTAACAAAGATTTAATTATGATCCTTCACAAGGCAATACTTCAACAACATCCTCCAAAATCATAAATATTCCCCGTGGCCCGGAATATTCGGTAGAACGAATAGTGTATTTACCTGGTTTATCGAATCGCCACAGAATATCATTTCGATGTCCCGGTACAACCTGCATTTGAAACATCATACTGTTATCTGCCCGAAATACACCAAATCCATAAGTTAAATCGTTTGAAGTAACATCAAACAAAACAAGATCATTACAATCGATTACCAGTTTTTCTGCAGGTAGAAAAAATTCATGATTTTCTACTGTAATATCAAATGTCTTATCAGGATTATAATCCGCCCTGTTTAAGTCAACAGGAGTCCACGGAATAGTGTTGAAAGTAATAATGTGCAAAGAAACTCCAAGCACAGTTAAAAAACCTACAAATGTGTAAAATAGTGCCGGCTTAACTTTATTGCTTTTTCCGGTTTTTGTGATTTTATAAGCAAACCACCCCATTACCAGTAATATTACCAGGCAATAAATTGTGTAAGCGACTGTTTGTCCCCAAAGGACCATACTTGAATCGACCATGTAACCTCCAATTTTTTGTTAATATTTGAGTATAATTTTATTTTTAAACAAATAAAAGTAAAAAGAAGTTCATCAATTTACAAAACTAAAATTACCAACAAGCTTTTATTAACAACAAATTAGGAGGAGAAAACAACTCAAAATACCATCAATAAAGATTTTTAGGTATTTGAGTATTCAATAACCTTTTTCCTTATTTAGATTTCTTCTAATTTAGGTTTTTTCAATTTATTGTTAGATTTCTTAATTTTATTATTCTGCCTTAAATAACTTGTTTTTAACAGACAATCAAACAAGAGGAATTGTAAATTTAAACTCACTACCGTTCCCAACTTTACTTTTTACCCAAATTTTACCACCGTGTTTTTCAACAAACTCTTTGCATAAGATTAAACCTAAGCCTGTTCCTTGTTCTTTTTCTGTTCCTTCTGTCGAAATGTTTTCTGCTATTTTAAATAATCCTGATTGTATTTCAGGTGAAATACCAACTCCGTTATCTTTTACACTTATTTCTGTGTAATTTTGATTGGTTTCATCAGTAATTGCGCATGCACTAATAACAATTTCGCCTTCTTTTGGTGTAAATTTTATGGCATTCGATAATAAATTCCGTAAAATAGTTAACAACATATTCTCATCTGCTTTAACACAAATATCTTGTGGTATTTCATTTATTAAGTTTATTGATTTGTCAGCAAGTAATTGACTCAAAAGAATAATTGTTTTATTAGACAATAAATACAAATTTTCTTTTTCAGGTTTATAATCAACAATCCCACTTTGGGCATGCGACCAAAGAAGTAAATTTTCAAGTAATTTATACGTATTTTTTGCTCCTTGATGTATAATGCCAATAAATTTCTTTTGTTTGGATACATCAAATTTATCAAAATTAGTCATTAGTACATCAGAAAAGCCAAGTATTGAATTAAACGGACTTTTTAGGTCATGTGCAATAATTGAGAAAAACTTGTCTTTTGTTGCATTAAGGTCCCGTAAATGTTCTTCGCTTTCTTTAAGTTCAGTTTCAGCTCTCTTACGTTCGGTGATGTTTCTGCTTACACCAATAAATCCTATAGGTTCGCCATTTACTCCTTTCATAATGGAAGTACTCATTTCTACAGGAATTTTTTTATCATCATTTATTACAATATAAAACTCTTGATTTTTGATATATCCATTTTCCATTACTTCTTTCATGGAAGCAACCGCTTTTTCATTATCTTCTGGTGCAATAAAATCAAATGAATTTTTTCCAATCAAGTCTGCTTTATCATCTGTATTATACATTTTAAGGGTTGCTTCGTTTACATCTGTAATCTTACCATCAAGATCAGAGATAACAATACTATCTATTGACATACTGAATGTGTCAGACAAACGTACTAATTCAAGTTCCATTTTTTTGCGTTCGGTAATATCCCTGCTAACTCCAATTACTGCTATAACTTTCCCAGTTTCGCCTAATATCGGATTTAATCTGGTATTGATAAACAATTTGGAATTTCTTATTTGTAATATAGAATCGGTTACCAGTGGTTCGGATGTTTCAATAACGTTACGTAACTCTTTCTCATACTCTTCTGAAATTTGAGATGAGAACAACCCGGAAACTTGTTTGCCTATGATATTTTCTGTTTTGTCACCTATCATTTCTTTGGCAGCCCGGTTTATTGCAATTACTCTTAGCTCAGAATCAATTACAAAAACAAAATCAGGCATATTTTCTACTAAAGTTCTGAATTTTTCTTCGCTTTCCTTAAGGGCTTCTTCGGCTTTTTTGTGCTCGGTTATATCTCTTGTTACTGCAATTAAATTTCTCCCAATAAGATTTATAGTGCTTTGCATATAACGCCACTTTCCGGCTTTGTTTTTAAAACGGAAATCGAGTCTTTCATTAATTTTAGGTCCATCTATTCTAAGAATTTTTTTTGCAATTAAGTTTATTTTTGTTTTTAACAAAGGCAATAATTTTTTCTTATCATCAGGATGAATAAAACTAAAAAAAGATTTACCAAGTAGATCCTCTGGTTCATAACCTAAAACAGGTTTAACCGAAGGACTAACATAAAGATATTTAGCTTTCAGATCAAAGCTTGTAATTGCAATATTATCACTTGTGTTTTCGGCAATTAGCCGAAACTGTTCTTCAGTTTTTTTGCGCTCGGTAATGTCTTCGCCCGAACTTAAAAGTCCGGTTATATTTCCGTTTTCATCTCTTATTAATGCATTGTGCCAATAAATTAATCTTTCTTCACCGTTTTTAGTCAAAATAGGATTTTCGTAATATTCGGCTATTTCAATTACTCCTGAAAATATTTTTTTTGATACCGAAAGAATTTTATTTTTTATTCGTTTGGGAAGAAAATTTTCAAACCAATTTCTACCGAGCATTTCCTTTTCTTCGTAACCGAATATCTCACATGCTTTTTTATTAACAAGTGTTACAATACCGTTTGTATCAAGAGCAACAAACATTACACCTGCTACATCTAAAAGCATTTGAGATTTGGCTCTTTCTTTTAAGAATTTTAATTCCTTTTCTAGTTCCTGGTATGTTGGTTTTGGTTTCATTTCACATATCAATTAAACAAGATTTAAATCAGATTTAATTATACAATTTACATAAAAAAACAGATTTTATAAAATTGCTCTTGCATAATTTCTCCCATTTTATAAACCCTTAAATCCGAATAATAAATTTACAAAATTTTTCGCTTATATAAAAGGCACTTCATTTTGAACAAGAACTTGGTATTATTTCTACTTAAAAAGATATATAGAAGCAAAACTGTTTTGGGTAAAAAACTATAAACTCAAGACTTTGAACCTACCTAAGGCAGGCAAGTTCTGAACTATCGAATTGTTACATCATAAATAACTTCTTTTAAACAAACAATCAAACAAGCGGAATTGTAAACCTAAACTCACTTCCCTTTCCTAATTCACTTTCCACCCAAATTTTACCACCGTGCTTTTCAACAAACTCTTTACACAGAATTAAACCTAAACCTGTTCCCCGTTCTTTTTCTGTTCCTTCTGTCGAAATGTTTTCTGCTATTTTAAATAATCCTGATTGTATTTCAGGTGAAATACCAACTCCGTTATCTTTTACACTTATTTCTGTGTAATTTTGATTGGTTTCATCAGTAATTGCGCATGCACTAATAACAATTTCGCCTTCTTTTGGTGTAAATTTTATGGCATTCGATAATAAATTCCGTAAAATAGTTAACAACATATTCTCATCTGCTTTAACACAAATATCTTGTGGTATTTCATTTATTAAGTTTATTGATTTGTCAGCAAGTAATTGACTCAAAAGAATAATTGTTTTATTAGACAATAAATACAAATTTTCTTTTTCAGGTTTATAATCAACAATCCCACTTTGGGCTTGTGACCAAAGAAGTAAATTCTCAAGTAATTTATGTGTGTTTTGTACTCCCTGATGTATGATACCAATAAATTCTTTATGTTGTTGTGCATCATACTCATTATAATTATTAATCAGTAATTCAGAAAATCCAAGTATCGAAGTAAACGGGCTTTTTAGGTCGTGTGCAATAATTGAGAAAAATTTATCTTTTGTTTTATTGCTTTCCTGTAATTTCGCTTCACTTTCTATTAGTGCCAGCTCGGCTTTTTTGCGTTCTGTAATATCTTGTAAAACGCCAATCATTTTTGCAAATTTCCCGGATTTACTTCTTACTATTCTGGATGTTTCTTCAATCCAAGAAATTTCTTTATTATTTATAATTCTATACTCTGTTTTGTGTTCTTCCTTGTTATTTTTAATTGCAGAATCCAATTCTGCAATTAATTTTTCTTTATCGTCCGGATGAACATATTTAAAATATTCATCACCCGTTATTGGATTTTTTGTTTTTTGCAAACCAAAAATTTTATAAGTCATATCAGACCATAATATTTTGTCCGTTTCAATATCCCATTCCCAGGTTCCTGTTTTTCCAGCATTTTGAGCTAACCTCAGGCGCTCTTCACTTTCTTTTAATGCCTTTTCCACCAGCATTCTATCCGTAATATCTTCTTTTATAGCAAGATAATTAACCACCTTACCTTCATTATCTTTTATTGGTGTAATTGTAACATTTTCCCAAAAATAATCTCCGTTTTTCTTCTTATTGTGAAACTTTCCTTTCCATGTTTTTCCTGCGGTTATTACTTTCCACATATTGGCATAATATTCTTTTGGTTGTGTTCCTGCATTTAATATTCGGGGGTTTAGTCCAAGAGCCTCCTGAACAGTATAACCGGTTAAATCTTCAAATTTAGAATTTGCATATTCAATATTTCCGTTGGTATCGGTAATTACTATTGTGTTTGAGCTTTGTTCAACGGCTATTGAAAGTTTTTGAATTTCCTGTTCTGTTTTTTTGCTGTTGGTAATGTCAACAATAATTCCTCGTAAACCCAGAACCTTATTATTTTCAATTATCGGACTTGAATATATTAATACAGGAAATTGTTCGCCGTTTTTCTTTTGAACTGAATATTCTGTTCCGATTTGTCCTTCACCTGACATTGTAGCCTTAAAATTTTTTAAAACCCGCTCTAAATCTTCTTTTACAAATACATCATTTATGTTAAGTCCTTTTTTAAGATCTCCTGGCGAGAAACCTGTTAATTTAAAAGCTTGTTTATTAAGGTAAATAATTTGTCCTTTATTGTTAACCTCAAAAACTATTTGTGGTAATAATTCAGTAAAGATTTTAAATTTTTCTCCACTTAGTTTAATTGTTTCTTCATCCTGTTCTTTTAATAATAATAAAAGCAATAAAGCACTCACAAAATTGAAAAGGAATAATGCCGAATAAGTAATAGACTGAATAATATTAGCATCAAATAGTAAATCATTTTTGAAAATGAATAGTGTGAAAAAGCTTCGGGTAATTGCAAAAAGAGAGAAAAATCCGAAAATAATTCCGGTTGCAAGTTGTAATTTATTTTTTTTGCTAAAAACAATAAGTTGTTGGGATGCAATAATTAGCCAAATAAAAAATACTAAAGACATATATGCAATCCTAATAGAACCTTTAAAATTTAGTAAGACCAAAAACACCACTACAAATACCACTGCAATAATGCTAAATATTTTTGCCCGGTGTTTAAGGTTTTTTTTGTTGTAGGAAGATATTGAAAATGTTTCAACTCCAAATCCTAAAATAATTAGCGAATTGGCTATTCCCATTGAGACAATATCAGGAGCAATTCCTCTTAAAATTAATAAAACCCATCCTATTGCCTGAATAAGTTTTCCATAAGTATATATGTCGAATATTTTGTTTCGTACTATACTTAATTTTAGAAATAAAAATAAAGAGATGAATATTAGGATATTTGAAATTGCCGTTAGAATTAATATTGTTTTTAAATCCATAATTATAACTCCTATAGTTCTAGTATCGCAAAATACAAAAAAATATCTTGGTAAAAAACAGTAGAAGTATACAGATGTTTGTATTAGAAACCATAAATATTAAACTTGTCTGAGGCAGGTAAGCTCTGAATTATTTAATTATCGCATCGTAAATAACTTGTTGAATATCGGTACGAATATCCATCTGTAACAATTTATTATTATCCTGGTCGGGGTGTACTCTGTTCGAAAGAAAAATATAAACTATTTGTTCTTCAGGATCAGCCCAGACAATGGTTCCGGTAAATCCTGTATGCCCGAAACTTTTGCCCGAAACACATTTACAGGTTGGTCCTTCAATATCGTAATTCATTTGTGGTTTATCAAAACCCAGGGCTCGGCGATTATTATTATCTAAAAACGGGCTTGTAGTAAATAGCTCAATAGTCTCTGGGTTAAGATATCTTACTCCACCATAATTACCACCGTTCAAATACATCTGCATGAGTATAGCCAAATCGCCGGCAGTAGAAAACACTCCTGCATGACCACACACACCACCTAACATAGCAGCTCCCGGATCATGCACATAACCATGTAACAATTGTTTACGAAAAACATGGTCGTTTTCTGTTGGAACTATCTCAGTTTTATCGAACTTTTCAAGAGGTAAGAAAGTTGTTCTGTTTGCCCCCAGCTCATTGTAAAAAACGGAATCAACATAATCCTGGAATTTAACACCTGTATAATTTTCAATTATTTTATAAAAATAGTAGTAGCCCAAATCGCTATAACGATAAACTTTTTCTTCATATAAATTAGATTCACGAATCTTGTTATATATCGTATCGAGATATGTATCTAAAATGTAAAAATCAGTCGCTATTTTTGTCGAAAGCCCCTCCTTGGGTGTGTAACTATAAATATCATCTTTAAACTTAAAATTTTTGGCCATATAAGCATGATTTCCTATTTTGTATGGAAACTCCTCGGTAAACTTATTATTCAATAATTTCTGGTCAGGATATAAGGTTTCGAGTGTTGAGTAATAAAAGGGAATCCAGCCATTAAGTTGTGCCTGGTGTGTTAAAATATCTTTAATATTCAGATCGCCCTTATTTGTTGTATCCAATTCCGGCAAATAATCAGCCAATGTACAATCAATAAAGAACAAACTATCCTCATACAAATGCATTAAAGACGGAACTGTAGCAGCAATTTTTGTAATGGAAGCAATATCATAAATATCATTTTCCTTTACAGGATTTTGTTTCATATATGTATGATAACCAAAGGCTTTATCGTAAAAAACAATGCCATTACGAGCAATAAGAATTCGACAACCCGGAGTTGTCATACTATCAATTGCACTTTGTGCTATGGAATCAACTTTAATTAATTTTTCGGATGATATTCCCGCCTGTTCAGGGATACCATATTGGAGTCTTATTTTTTTTTTAGTATCGATTCCTGTTCCTGCCGGATAATCTTTATTAATACCAACAGGCAAACGACCCGAAATTTCAGTTCCCCCAAAAATAACTTGTGCAGCAGCACTTTGAACTTCAACATCATCAGAATATACAATTAAGACTGCATCGATACTATCAATCATTTTGAATTGGCGTAAACTATAAGGATTTACAAAAGCACTAAAAACAACTTTAGTTTCATTAGATAATTTAGCAATCTCGTTTAAATGATTTAAATCGACTTTATAATTATCTGATGGCCAATATGAAGTATTATGAATACTGGTAAAAACAACATCATAATTTTTTAAAATATTAAACAAAGAATCTTTATTAGCTTCACTAAAAAGAAAATGATCAAGCTCTGCATATTTCGAAAGTGTATTTTGAAACTCTGTAATTTCTTCAGTATTAAAAGCTAACGAAGCAAACTTTTTACGTTTGAGTTTTTTTATTGGTAATAAATCTTTATCATTTTTTATCAAAGTTAAACCTGCTTCGATTAAATCTCTTCGAGTTACTTCATAAACTAACTGGTTTAAATCTTTTTCCAGATTTTCCTTTTTAATAAAAGCTGTTGATTTATCTTTTGCGTGTAATCCTACCCTATATTTTGCTTCCAGAATTTTACGACAACTTTCTTCGATTCGTTCACGGGGAATTTTTCCTTTACGAACCTGTTTTTTTATTTTTGATATGGCTTTTGATACACTCACGGGGAAAAGTAAAACATCATTACCGGCACTAAGCGCTAAAGCTTCAATCTCACCAGGATCATAATATTTTGTAGCCCCTTTCATATTTAATGCATCGGTAAAAATTAATCCTTCGAAAGCCATTTCTTCCTTTAACAAATCTGTAACAACTGCTTTTGTAAGAGTTGTTGGAGTATCCTCTTTTGTTCCAAGAGCAGGAATATTTAAATGAGCAACCATTACTCCTTCTATCCCGGCATCAAAAATTTTCCTGAACGGATATAACTCAACAGAATCAAGTCGCTCACGATTATGGTTTACCAAAGGCAAAGTATAATGCGAATCTTTATCGGTATCTCCATGTCCCGGGAAATGCTTTGCAGTGGCAATTATACCGGCATCCTGCATCCCTTTCATATACATAATACCCTTTTTTGCAACTATATCAGAATTTTCGCCAAACGAACGTACGTTAATGACAGGGTTTAAAGGATTGTTATTTACATCAACAACAGGAGCAAAATTAACATGAATACCCATTCGTTTCATTTGTTCGCCAATATCAAAACCCATCTGGTAAATTAGTGAATCATTCTGAATTGCTCCAAGCATCATTTGGCGAGGGTAACTAATGGTTGAATCTAGACGCATTCCTAATCCCCATTCTCCATCAATAGCAATAAGTAAAGGTGTTTTTGTTATAGATTGGTAATGATTGGTGAGATTAAGCTGTCGGCCAGGACCACCCTGAAAAAAAATTAAGCCTCCTATTTTATATTTTTTAATGATATAAGATATTTCATCTATATGTTGTTGATCTTTATTGGAATATGCTGCAACCATAAACAACTGTCCTATCTTTTCTTCAAAAGACATTTTTTTCATCACTGATTCGACCCATTGTTTTTGTTTGTCAATCATTATGGTCGAATCCTGAGCCTGATTCAACGTAATAAAAAATAAATTTAGAATTATAAAAAGTATAAGGAATCGATATCTTATCATAGCACTTTGATTTTCTTCAATTTACACCAAATACCTTATCTAAATTATTTGGTTTAGCACAAATATAATATTTTGAAAATACAAGCACTTCAAAGATTCCAAAGAAGTTTACAGAATTTATGAACAAGGGCTTAAATTATTATTGATTATTGCATAATGAAGAATCTAGAGTAATAGAATATGGAAAGCAGCAGTTGGTAGAACTAGAAACCAGAAACTCGTAGTTTTAAACTTATTTCTTTAAAAGTATATAATTCTTAAATCCACCCAAATTTCGACCTCCAAGTAAATTATTCTCAATCCAGGTTAAAAAACGATATTTCAATCTTTCGTGCGCATGCTTCTTTCTTGTACCAGAAGGCTTACCTGTAAACTGAAGTTCATCTTTCCAATCAAATTTTGCAATCCAGTCTTTCATTACCTCAGGGTGCCTTTCAGTAAACTTTTGTAACTGGTCCAGCGAGCCATAATCAAAATTACGATACATTGTTTCTCTCTTTTCAGTACCTTCTTCGCCTCTATGAATAGTATCTAAAGCCTTCATTTTTTTCTTCATTAACGAAGGTGGCCTAACCCAACCGTAATGATAAACATCAGCATCTACCCGAGCTACTTTTAACTTATAGGTTCCATCCTGCTGACGGTAGTTTATTCCCTCAAAGTTTGGTATTTTCCGGAACGATTGTGCCGATTCCCAGGAGTGAATTTCAGGAAGGTTTTTAACAATTCGAATTTCGTGTTTATACCAGTGATGCGAAAAATGATAATGATCGTAATCGCCCCAAAAGTGCTTATACCTGAAAAGTAAACCTTCAACTGTTTTATCATCTAAAAGTTCTTCACAACGCTTTTTAATTATCGGCAGAAATTTTTCATGTATAACTTCATCGGCTTGTAAATAAAATAGCCAGTCGCCCGTACAATGATTTTTTGCAATATCTGTCTGATGTGCGTTCTCCATTCCATTAGGGTATTTTTCCAAATTCCAAACGGTATCAATTAATTTTATTTTATCGCTTCCAATACTTAATATTTCTTCACGGGTTCTGTCATCGTCATCGCTTTTGCCAAGTGCTACTATAAACTCATCAACAATTGGTAATATTGACATTATTGCAGGCTTTATGGGATAATAAAGTTTATCCACATTCTTACCCATTGTAAAACCACTGATTCTCATTTGGTCAACTTTAATTGAAATGCAAACTTAATTATTTCAAATTGATAATGAAGAAACGAATGATTTAAAATATATAAAAAAGTTCTACCTTTATTTTGTAATAAAAACATTTTTTGAGTGTCATACTAAAAACTTGATTCAGGAAATTCCTTAATGGACGACAAAATATTACTTGCTAAAATTGCTGAAAAAGACGAAAAAGCATTCCAGGTTTTCGTTGAAAAATATCATCAACTGGTATTAAATGTTTGTAATAACATTTTAAACAACTATGATGATGCAATGGACGTATCACAAGAAGTTTTTATTAAAATATACGAATCAATAGATAGTTTCCGTGGTGATTCTAAAGTTACAACATGGCTCTACAGGGTTTCAGTAAATAAATCATTGAATTATTTGCGTTCCAGAAAAAAACAGAAATGGTTTACCAGTCTGGATGTTATTTTTGGAGATGATAATAAAAGCTCCGACCCCGAGGATAAAGAATTAAAACCGGGAGAGAATATTGAACTTGAAGAAAATAAAAAAGCATTGTATTATGCTTTAAGAAAATTGCCGGAAAAACAAAATGTTGCTATATCATTAAATAATTTTGAAGATTTATCATATAAAGAAATTTCAGAGGTAATGGGAATATCAGTAAGCGAAGTTGGAGTTTTAATAAATCGAGGAAAGAAAAAATTACAGAAAATACTTATTGATTATTATAAAAAGAATTGATATTAATTGTAATAAAATTCATGGTCAGGTGTCAAACTAAAAAAACGAGAGATGAATTGTAAAAATCTTAAAAAAATACTACCAGATTATATCGATAAAAAACTATCAGAAAAGCAAATTGAGGAGTTTCAAAATCATATAGAATCTTGCTCTGATTGTTCAATTTTATATCAAAAATTTAATAATACTTTTGATTTATTAAAACCAAAAGCTGAAATCGCTGAACATGCATTTTATTTTACACGATTAAAACAAAAAATGGAGAATAGAAATTCTCCTAAAGAATCTATTTTTATTAGCTTCTTTTCAAGAAAACTAGTTCAACCGGTAATTTATCTTTCGTCGCTAATAATAGCAGTGTATATTGGAATCTTGATAGGATCTGGCTCAGTAGCACAAGAACAATATTCTGAATTTAACAATGGGAATGAAGATTATATTCAAACCTTTGCTGAATATCAATATTTAAATGATTTTGAAATTGAACCTATTGAAAACTTATTAATAGATAACGATAATATAGTTGAGGAATAGTATATTACTTGTGATTTAAATGATTTAATGATGGATACAAAAACGAAAAAGACACTACTTATAAGTACTATTATTCTTTTAATAGTAATAAATGTTTCGGCACTTGCTACAATATATTACAATAGCAAAATAAAAACTAAAAAGCTTGCTGAAATGAATAATCTGAAAGAAGAAATTCAGATAAGAGGAATGCACAGATTTATTAGAGATGAATTAAAATTATCTGACGAGCAGTTTCAACAATTTAAGGAGATTACCAGAACGAATATGATAATAGCACATGGAATAGCCTTAGAACTCAATGAAAAACGGACAGAAATGATGAATGAAATTGCTAAAGAAAATCCGAATAGTAAAATTTTAGATAATATTGCCAGCGATGTTGGTTCATTACATTATGAATTAAAAAAGACAACTATAAGTCATTTTTTGGAATTAAAAGAAATTTGTAACGAAGACCAACAAGAAAGTTTACAAAAGATATTTATGCAAATGACCTATGATCGTAATAAATTTGGAAGAAACCCAAGAGAAGGAGAACGAGGAAGAAATAGAGACGGAAGACCGCGTAGAAATAATTAAAAAAACATATTATACCAATTCTTCTTCAAGATGGTATCATCAACTATATTTTGAATAATAAACGGTATTATATAAAAATAAAACGCTTGCTAATAACCAGCAGGCGTTTTATTTTAAATGTAGTCGATCTCCTAATTGCTAATAATAATCTTCTTAGTACTGAAAAATTTATCGGTGCTAGTCAATCTCAAATAATACACACCAGAAGGTAAATCATTTGTATCTAATTCTAATAAATAATTACCCTTAGCTAACTTATTTGATTTAACTAAAGCACCAACACTGTTATATACATTAATATTTATATCATAAGTCAGAGATTTATACAATTTGACTGATAATATTTCCTTTACAGGGTTTGGATATACTATATAATCAATACTAAGAATATTATCTATAATTTCATCAACAGATGTTATGGTGCTGAATTCTTCTGTAAACCCAGTTTGATATATTTCTTTAGTGTCCTCATCCTGTACAAATACAATGGTAATTAAACTATCGGTATTAACACCTTCGGAGATAGACCATGTTTGATAAACATTTACAGAATCATCCACAATCCAATCTTTCTCTACTAAAATACCGGCTGCGTCGGGTAACATAGTTCTTAAAACATTATTATATCTATCGGCACCGTCCAAAACAGTTTTTTCAACAATAGCTACATACACAATAACATTTTGCCCGGTCATTTCTTCTAAAGCTTTAACTGAAGACGAAACGACAAAATTATTAGCTTGAATATCTTGTCTAACTGAAATATCAAACTGAGGGTCAATAAGCATTCTTTTATGTATATCTGATTCTGCTAAAGTGTTTGTCAGTGTATAATCATAATTACGTTCTCCTCCATCAACTAAAGAATAGGGAACAGCAGATACTCCATAGTATAATGCTCTTGCACTCGGTCCGGAAGGATAATACGAGTTAAATGTATTAGCTGTAGGGAAACTAGTATGATAATTAAGATTTATCACATCTAACGAATCTTTTTCCAAAATTGGGTTTATTATATCATCTTGAGTATTATTTGCATCATCATCGTTAATGTTTGTAAAATTCTCCAGAAGAACAATTCTTTTTCTTTCACTAAACTGTATATTATCAAATGCAAATCCTTCGTCAGCAAAATCTCCATTTGAGCCAAATACAATTCTGAATCGTACTCCGGCTCTGCCTCTAAGTTCATCTAATCGGTACATTGCTGTTTGCCAACCTGCATTATCATCTCCTATAATTTCGCCTGTCCATCCTAATTGCTGATCGGCAGGTTCACCAGTAATAATATAAGAATTGTACCAATTAATACCATCGTTAGGAACTCCAATTGTAGCCCAGTCACCATTTGGTTTTGTATATTGAATTACTGCACCATCCCTATCTTCTTCGGTATATGCTATAAAATCCATTTTCATCATAGGCCTTTGCATGCTACTAAAATCAAAACATGGACTTGTAATCATGCCTTTCTCGTCATTGTCATAATTACCGCTTAAATTGGTAACATACGCAGATGTTCCGGATGATGCTGTATTAATTTTATCTCCAGTTGGTATTCCCCATTGCCAGGAATTATTAGCACTTTCCTCAAAATTTTCAATAACCCATCCTGTTATATCCGAATTGTCTTCAAATTCTTCAAGATATTCTCCAACACTTAAGTCAACAGATGGCCGAACAGTTATTTTTACTGTATCGGCAATTCTACCACATGTTTTTAAATACTCCTCATATATTACATTATAAGCACCCGGATTTGTATATTGATGAGTAGGATTTCTCCAATTTGTAAGATCAGAAATTCCTGGACCTCCAAAATTCCAATTAGTACTAATAGTATCTTCTGTATCACTCGAAGTTATTAACTCAAAAGAAACCGCCTCTCCGTGACATTCATTTTCAAAAGAAAATTCCAAGTCTACTCTGGTTCCAATATAAAAAGTACTATCAGCATAATATGTACAACCCTTGTTTGTTGTTAATTCCAATATCATTCGATTATTTCCAATTATAGGTGGTTGTTTTGCCGTTTGATTGTATTCTGTCCACCTATCTCTAAAATACCATTCCCAACCAACAATTGAATCTGTACCTAAAGTATCAGCAACAAATACAATAGAATCACCATTGTTAACTATACATTTTTCATTTGTGTTAAAAGCTACATAAGGAATTTTATTTATTCTAACCGTTTCATTATATGTTTTCTGACAACCGGAATAATCACGAGTAAATAAATAATTAATAACATTATCTCCCAGATTAGCATCACTTGGATTAAAATAACCTAAATTATCAACATCATCATCCGTAATTCCATTACCGGTAAATTTCATCACCCCGTCCTGTCCGGGATAAGATGCTGTTAACTCTACTTCTGTATTTTCATTTTCACAATATTTGATATCTAAACCGGTAAAATAAATATTTCCTATTGAATCAACATTTACTGTTTTATAAACTACATAATTTGTTGGTCCATTATTATATTCAAATTTTACTGTATGATCACCGGAAAGATAATCCTGCGGATTAAACAATATCTTATTATCCGATTCCGGAGTTATTAATATATCATCAATATAAAAACTACCTGCACTTCCATCGGTGGGATTTGGTGTACCGGTTAAAGTATCAATTGATGAACCATAATAACAAAACTGAAACGAACCAGATGAACTTGTAATGTCACCTAAGGCTTCATTAACCTCAATCTCTGTAGAATCGGCATTTACACAAGCATTTGCATCTTCATAAGTGTATTTAACCCACCATGTACCAATACCTGCATCTGCCGGGTCGAAATCAGCAGTTCCATCACCATTGTTCGACATAAATGAGAGAGGTGTAAATACACCTGTCGCTTCTAAAGGACTTCCATCGATTGTACTTGAACCCTGATCTATATTGTAGACAGCATTCATTGTAAATGAAACATTAGGTAAAGCATTAATGTCAAAATATTTAATTACGCTATCGCTTTCACAACCATTTGGTGTTGTATAAACATATTTTAAAGTATACGAACCTGGTGTTACCTGCCCAGGAAGAAAATAACCTGAATTATAGTTAGGATCAGTTGGCTCATATTCAAAGGCTCCCCCTGCACCAGAAAAAATGAACTTTCCGTCACCACCTGAAGGAATTAAGTTAATTGCATCCACAAATATGGTATCATAATCTTCACATTCATCCGACAAATCAGTAAAATTAATTGGATTAGCATCATCACCAACCTTTTCAACAGTAAAGCTTTCTGTAAATGTTGTAAATGTTCCATCGGTATACTCAAATGTAACTTCGTAAGTACCTGCTGATAACTGTTGAACATCAATTGTAGCTGTATTATCACCATGATCTGTTATTGCGGCTGGTGCACCATACAACTTTAATTCCCCTATTATTGAAGGATTTGTAATTACCTCGGCAGTAACACCAAAAGTAGTCTCATAATCACAACGCCATGCATCATCGTTTTCAAAGCTTATTTCAGCGTCAGATTCAATAACTTCGAATTCAACTGTGTCGGAATCATAACATCCCGAAGAAGGTACTGTATAAGTATAAACAATTTCATGAGGTGTTGTTGGAGTTGTTAATCCTGCTGATGATGGTAAAAATGTATTATTTGAAGAAACAATACCATTTCCTGAAAATACACCATCTACCGGACTTCCCGTTAATGTATCAGCATCGGCATTAATATTATATGTTTTATTCCCTGGAGGATCGGTTATATCGACAACAGGAATTTTATGAATAAAAACGTTTGCACTATCTACACCTGACATGATTTTCACGTTTCCATTCACATCAGTAACCTGTGTAATTTTATATATAAGCGTATCAGGTTCGTACCCTAAAACATTATTTGATTCAACTTTATAATAATATGGTGATTCGTTAATATTACTCACTGTTGTTGGAACTGAACCATCAAATAATTCAACTTCCCATGGTGCACTACCTGTTAACTGGAATGATAATTCGGCAGAATCGCCATCACAAACATGATAATTGCCGGTAACTTTTGCAGTTGGCAAAATTGTATAAATTGGATCACCGGCTTGAGTAATAGTTTTGGAATAAACATCAGTTAGATTACCTGCAGGATCTGATAATACCAGGTTGGTAACATCATATGAATCATCAGATAAAATATCATATCCTAAATCACCAACAGTAAAATCTACTGAATAAGTATCATCAGCATCCTTTACTAATGAATAGAAATTAAAACCTGCAATTGTTCCTGATACTAAATTATATGTATCTCCATCGGCATTAACTGTAATAGTTATAGTATAATTTTGTCCGTACAGCATAGTTGCAGGCGTAACGGTTACATTTGAAATAATAGGTTTGTTGGCATCAATAAGTTTAACAACATCATTTCCATCTACTACTGGAGAACTAACATTTCCTGCAGGATCAGTTAATGTTACGCCCGTTAACTGTAACCCTGGATCTTGATCCGGATCATTTTCGGTTACTGTATAAATACCAATATAGTTATCGCCTCCATCACTTGTGGTCCAATTCAAATTCTGTCCATTATAAGTAAGTGGTAAAACTGTTAAAGGATATTCTGCTGTGGTAACATCTACTGTAAAGGTTATTTGATCTCCTACTTTTAAAACTCCGGCTCCTGTAGCATCTGATGTTACATCTACTATGGACGGTGTATTGGCATCAATACCTTTGGTTACATCACTGCCATCAACCGATGCACTTACATTGCCTGCTCCATCAGTTAAAGTAACTCCTGTCAACTGTAATGCTGTTGACTGATCAGGATCACCCTCTGTAACAGGATATTTCCCTTCATAAGTTGACCCTCCATCTGCTGTTGTCCAGTTCAATGCGCGTCCATTATATGTTGCCGGAGAAACTGTTAAGCCTGTTTCTGCTGCAGTAGAAAGTGTTACCGTAAATTTAATCGTATCTTCAACTACTAAAATAGAACCTGATCCTATTTGTGTAGAAGTTACAGTTGCTATTCCTGGTGTATTAGCATCAATCGTCTTTACTACATCACTACCATCTACTACTGGAGAACTAATATTTCCTGCAGGATCAGTTAATGTTACACCCGTTAATTGTAACACTGGATCTTGATCCGGATCATTTTCGGTTACTGTATAAATACCTACATACGTATCACCTCCATTACTTGTGCCCCAATTTAAATTCTGTCCATTATAAGTAAGTGGTAAAACTGTTAAAGGATATTCTGCTGTGGTAACATCTACTGTAAAGGTTATTTGATCTCCTACTTTTAAAACTCCGGCTCCTGTAGCATCTGATGTTACATCTACTATGGACGGTGTATTGGCATCAATACCTTTGGTTACATCACTGCCATCAACCGATGCACTTACATTGCCTGCTCCATCTTCTAAGGTTACTCCTGTTAACTGTAATGCTATTGACTGATCAGGATCACCCTCTGTGACAGGATATTTCCCTACATAAGTAGATCCATCTGTTGTTGCCCAGTTCAATGTGCATCCATTATATGTTGCCGGAGAAACTGTTAAGCCTGTTTCTGCTGCAGTAGGAGTTACCGTAAATTTAATCGTATCTTCAACTATTAAAATAGAACCTGATCCTATTTGTTCTGATGTAACCGAATTAATTTTAGGGGCACCATAATCTAAAGCATAAAACTTATTAGCTAACGTAGAAGTAGTATCGTCAAGAAATTCTAATGGAGTATAATATGCCAAAACATCATCATTTGTACTATTCCATCTAATAAAAATTGTATCATAAGTATTATCAGCGATATTTCCTCCATTTGGATTATCAAATCTTATTCTAATGAAAACATCATTAGCCTGGTTAGCAGTAGCAATATATTCTACTGTTGTATTAAAATCATCAGCTCTATCACTTGAAGACATAGTAGGATTATTACTAATGTACCAATCATCAATTCTTGACCAAATATCCATTGTTGCATCATCAAGAGGTTGATTAAACTCAATTTCCAATGCATTATAACGCCCGGAATTATTAGTATCAACGGCAACAACATTTACAACAATTAAAGTATCTGTTTGTCCTAAAACATTAATTAATGAAATAAAGGTCAAACATAATATTAGCAGAATTTTATATATTGTTTTCATAACTCAAAAATTTTCATTTTCTAAATAAATCACACAGAATTTTAAAGATAACAACTTTATAATTCGCCTTCAGAGTTTGCTTTTATTAAGCATATCATTTCATTACCTTCAACTCCTGAGCTTCCTGTCATTATGTAATCACCATCAGAAGTTGGTTCAATGGAATATATTGTCTGTCCATATCCGCCATAAGTATTTTCAACTAAAATCTCACCATCACCGTCAATCTCAAGAAAATAAGCTGCCGGTCCGGTCGGTAATTCTTTAGTTCCAACAATAATAAATCCACCATTTGATTTAATAATATCAAATCCCTGATCATTAAATGCGGTCGTTCCATATACTTTAGTCCAAATTATATTATGGATTTCTTCTTCTACTTTAACCACATATACATCAGAGTTAACTCCAGCTGCATCCTCAACAGATCCTACAATTACATATCCTCCATCATTGGCTTTAACAATGGCAGCACCATAATCATTATAACCACTACCATAAGTTACCATATCAGGAGATCCACCACTCAGATTTGTTTTAATAAGCATGATATTATTATTTGCTTGTCCGGGTTCATGAAATCCGTTTGTTGTACCCACAACCAGATAACCATTATTTATAGTAATAATATCGCTTGAATATTCATCTCCACTTCCACCATGATTTTCAGTCCATTCTACATTTCCAGCATCATCAATCTTAACCAAATAAATATCTTTACTCCCTTCCTGGTTACTTATACTCGGATCTGCTGCATCGGTACTTCCGGCAATAATATAACCTGATGATGCTTTTTTAATTGCAACTCCTTCTTCATTGCTATTTGTTCCAATAAACTTCTCCCATTCACTAGTTATAGATGAGTTAAATTTTTCAACATAAATGTTGGTATTTTTCTCATTAATAATATTCGTAACAGTATCTTCAACAGTTCCTATAACAATAAAACCGCCATCATCGGTTAACAGTAATTTTGAGGCAATATTGTCACCTCCTCTAATTGATGAAAGGGTATCTCCATTATTTATTAAATTACCAAACTTATTAGTCTGTAATAAAACAATTTCAGTATTCTCATTATCAGGAGTCATCGTTGTGATAATTAAGTATCCACTATTAAATTCTTTCACATCATTACCTGTATCTGTACTCCACGATCCGAATAATTTTACGAATGTTTCTGCCTGGCTTGATGAAATATTAAGATTATCGCATGCAAAAAGCAATAAAAATAAACTCAGAATTAATATATATTTTGTTTTATACATAATAGCTAATATTTTTCTCATTTATTTTGTTTAGTCTTATAGAATGAATAAACCCATCCCAAGGAAAAATAGAAGTTATTTAAAGCAAAATCATCATCAACATAACTATAACTTCCCTTTGTTTCATAAATATATCGGTTATCCCCATTTACATTATTCATAAAACTATAATGGTATCTCAGATCTAACATAACATAACCCATTTTTATATTCCATTTTAATCCACCACCAACTAGTGCTGAAATATTAATTGGATTTCTATCTTCCAAAATATCAACACCTGTTTCTTTTAAATTCAGGGCAGGATTTTCTGGATATTTTTTTTCAAAATCGGCTTTGGCATCGAACATATAATCCACATTAAATCCTGCTCTCAAGTAAGGGCTCCAGGTTCCAAGTTTAAAATCATAAGTACCTGATAGTGGAAAAGACAACATTGCTTGAGTTTCTGTATATGTCGTTGTGTAATCAAATTGATTACTTACGTATTCAAAACCTTTAACAGTATAAAGTGCATCAAGATTTATATCAATTTTATCGGTTATATACTTTTTTAATTGTAAACCACCTTGAATTTTTATTCCTGCAACAGAATATTCTCCTTCATAATCCTCAATATCAATAAGCGGATACGGTTCAATAATTCTTACAAAAGAATAATTACCACCTGCAATAATTCCGACTGAAAATGTAGGAACTGTTTGATATGACTTATAGAGGTATGTAAACTCAACGGGATCAGTTGCTTTCAGTTCATATTCAGGGAATTTCTTTAAGAACTTAAGCATTGTTAATTCCGCCATTTCCTGATAATCCTCAAACTGGTAGGTAAGAATAAGTAATTTATAAGCACGTGCAAGTTCTTCGTCATCAAAACCTTTATAAGTAATGCAAGCTCGTAACATTGAAGGAATAGAATCCAGCGTACCTGTTTCATATAATGCTTCGGCTTCTTCCAGTTTAAATGCACAATTACTTACTTGTGCATTTGCAACAATACTTAACATTAACAAAATTAGAACTGAAGTATAGCGTATAATTTTATTCATATTAGTTAGAGTTATTTATTTCAGCAATTGTTCTCTCATATTCAACATCCTTTGCAACGTAAACATTCCATTCTTCAATACTCATATTTCTTGTTATTCTATCATAAATATCTGTAGCTAAATATTCTGATTTAGTAGACCATATTATAATTCTGTCTTTGTCTTTACTTGAAGTAACAAGTTTTTTACCATCAGGACTAAATATACTGGATAAAACCCAGGATTCGTGGTCGGTTAACTCAATAGGTTGATTATTTAAATTTGTACAATCCCACATTCTGGCAGTACCATCCTGACTGGATGTAGCCATTAATTTATCATCTATATTAAAATCAATATCATTTATACGTGATTTACGCCCTTCAAGATTTTCAATTGCTTCAAAGGTTTTGGAATCCCATATCATTATATCTCCATTTGAGTTACCTGTTGCAAGCCAATTACCAGTGTTATTATATTTAACTGCAGTAATGGCTATTTTTGATTCATCATTTATAACATTAGCCTTAGTGGTATCATTTACATCCCAAATACTAATTTTACCATCTTGTGTACCAGCAACAATTGATTTTGAATCAGGAGATATTTCAATTGAATTAATCTTAGATTCGCTTTCTATAAAAATCTCCCCATTGAATGTATTTAAGTCCCACTTTCGAATTGTTTTATCATTACTTGAAGATATAAAATACTCATTGTTTGGGGCAACTGCAATTCCAGTTACACTGCGAGTATGTCCAACTAGCTCCTGATCCATTTCTACATTATTTGTAATATTCAATAACAGAATTTTGCTATCGTCAGTTGCACAAATAAGCCACTTACCATCAGTAGTTACTCCCAGTGCTTTTTGTCCAAATGGATTTTCAAGTATTGTTTGGTGTGGCATTTCTAAATTAGCTATATCCCATTTCAGGATCTTACCATCCCCACCGGTGCTATACATTGAATCTGTTCCAGGAATGAAAGCAACATCCATAACAGAACCCGTATGACCATTTAATGCATTATAAAACTGACCCTTCAAGCCTTTTAAAGCATAATATAATCCTAAATATATATCAGGATTATGTTTAGGGCCTTCGTATTTCTCATTAAATAAGTATGCCTGATATGCTACAAGGGCTTTCAACTGGGTGTCATCAGAAATTTGCTGAGATTTCACAGCCATACTTTGAGAAATTGAAAGCATACGCATTCTATATGCTTCTTGTCTTTGTTTTTCCGCTTCTATAGTTTGTTTTCTGGCTTCTTCTGCATTAACTTCAGCTATTGTTCTTTGTTCGTTTGCCTCTTTTTGTCTTTTAATAGCTAACAGTGTTTGTTGTTCAGCTCTTTTAAAATTACGTGTTGCTTTTTTCTCATTTTCTATAGCAATTTGCTCTTGACGTTGAGCCTCTTCTTTTTGCTCTCGTGCTTCTTGCTCTTGTTCCGTAGCAATAATAGTTTTTTCCTCGGCAATTTTTTGTTGCTCAACAGCAATTTCTGTTTGTTCGCTTGCAATTCTTTCTTGTTCAACAGCCTTTGCTTTCATCATTTGAGAATACACTGTTAAACCCATTCCAATAATAGCTGCTGAGCCTAAAACAATTGCAAATATTTTTGATCGGCGTAATTGTCTTTTCTGTAATTTAACTTTATTTTCCTCTTCAGCTTTAAATTCTTTGTCGCTTGTTTGTAAATAAACAATAGCTCTTTCAAATGCAGGGTTATATCGTTGAGCCCATGATAGTGTAGGTTTCTGTTTTTCTCTCCAGTTTAATGCTAATTGTAAATCCGGTGGACGCCACAATCCTGTATTACCAATTTGATACATTTCTGAAGCTTCTGATAAACGCATATACATCTGAACGGCATTCCATTCTTCCTCTACCCAAATTTTTAGCTTATTCCAAATACGCATTAAGCTTTCGTGAGATAAATCTATAATACTATCTCCTTTTAAAGCTATTTCATAGGATGGAGAAATAAATGATCTGCCGGCAGCCCTAAATGGATTTATTACACTAATAACTTCGTCGACCGTAGATTTTGAGATTGAAGCAATATCATTAATACTTGTAGGGTGTCTAATACCCCTGTTATCGTTACCTTTCTCAGTAATAGTTTTAAACATGCTTTCGCAAATCCATTTTTCATTTTCTCTTAACTCATCATAAGCCTCATTAGCATGCTCGGAAAGAGCTTTTTCCATTTTACCAATAGCTTCATAATCGGTAATAGTAATAGCTTGTTTTTTATCTGAATGTTCCATCCAGTATTCCCATGTTCTCATTAAAGCATGCTGTAAAATTGGCAGCTGATCAGGATTATCTCCTACTTCGTTTAACAATTGCTGAATCAGTTGTGTATCAATGCTTGCTCCTCCAACTGCAACGGGACCTTCTATAGCTCTTCTAAAATCATTCCGAGTCATCTGAGGAACAAGGTAATTGGAATCATTAATTAATTCCGTTAATTCATGAAATTGAGAACATTCACCAATAAAATCAGAACGCATGGTAAGTACTATATATACCGGAATATCCGTAGTTCTATTGGCGTTAACGAGTAATTTAACAAAAGCTTCTGATTCGTTATATGTAGATTGATCTTTTCTGCTACTCTTATACCTGAATAATTCTTCAAACTGGTCTACAATTATTAATATGTTTTCTTTTTCGAAATCAAACGATTGTTTCAGTATTTCAACCAAACCATTTGAACTACTTCTTAAAATCGAAGCATTTAATTTCTGTTTAATAAGTTCATTCTCTTTTTCATTTTTACCAACAGTTTTTTCCAGTATAGCAGATGCCAAATTCTCAATTGGAGAATTACCGGGACGTGTCGCAATAATATTCCATTTAGATTTTGATTCACCTACAAATCCTCCGTATAATGTTGGAACTAATCCACAATAAATTAATGATGATTTACCGCTACCTGATGCTCCTATTACAGCAACAAATTTCTCCTCTGACAATTTCTTTAGTATTTCCTCACTTTGACCTTCGCGGCCAAAAAATAAATGGCTTTCTTCAATCTTAAATGGCCTTAGCCCGGGAAAAGGATTAAATATACTATTGGCGTTATTTGAATTGCTTTCAGGTATCATTTTTATTTATTTTTTCAATGAAAGAATTTAATCTCTTTGAAATATCTTTTTCGGCATAACTAATCAAATCCAAATCTTTTATTTGTAAGTTTATTACCGGAGATTTACCTGTATTTATTAGAATTAATTTTGCTAAAAAACTCTTTTTCCTGCCAAATCCAGGTGATTTTAATATATCGCTAAGCTTACTGTTTAACCACTGTAGGTTCTCAACTGAATAATCAATTAATAAAGCATCACAATTTATGAGGTTATAATAATGTTCTTGAATTAAATCTATTTTATTAGTTTTTTGTGTTGCTTCTAACACTATCAATTTTTGTTTTACCAGTTCCTGCTTAATATCACTAAAAGTCTTATTATTTACCTCGTTTGATATTACATAAACCGATTTATTTTTTATTCCCTCTGATTTTGTTTTCGTTTGAGTTTTAATATCTAAAATCTCTTCTGCTTTATTTCTAATAATCGTCTTAAAAACTTCAATTGGGGTTTGAATTATTTCTGTATTTTCAAGTAACTCAATATTTCTTTTAAAACTCTCGATATATAATTTTTGCTTTTCAGATTTTGGTTTTATATCAGTCGGAATCCAAACCAGGCGCTTTATTATTTTATTTTCAGCTTTTAATTCTGCTGCCACTTCATGAAATAGATCATTTTGCAGTTCGATACTTGAAATATCAATATTATTTAATAATGGGGCATAATACTTACCTATAAGATGAACAGACAAGAATGATTGTTTTAAATTACCATGCACAAATTCACTAAAAGGAATCATATCTTTAGGAAAACTAGCTTTTGGCAATACTTCAAATCCCAGATGTTCTAATTCCCTGATAATTGTTTCCCTGTTAAAATTTTGGTCGGTACTTGATTCAGCAATAAATATTTTACCTTTTGATTTCGTAGTTTCTTTTTCAGCAACCAAAACAGCTTTTTTTATTTCAAATACAATATCAAGAAACTTAAGCCATATTTCATTTTTTAATTCATCTATATGCTTCGATAAATCAATTGCTTTATTTGTGGATTCATTGAATAAGTTAATAATTGTACAATCTTTAGGTGGCTCCTCTTTTATCTCAGGATGACAATTTATCTGAATAATCTTTCTGTTTTTTAACTTATCAGCACTTAAAAGATTACTTTGATCATAATTGTTATTTAATAACAACTGAATTATAACTTTAGCATTTTCTGCAATTCCTTTTTTGCCAATTAAAGATTCGTTAGAAATAAAATTCGATATACTGATTTTTTGTTTTGAAATTTGATTAAGGCCTATTTCCAATATTGACTGAAAAGCATTAAGCCAATTAATCTCATTTTCGTTTAAATTTTCTTTTTTAAACGGAACATAAATCAGGATATCAGAATTTTCATTCGACATATTTATTCGATTTTAACACCAATTATAATAATATCATCTACTTGTTCTTCTTTGCCTCTCCATTTTTCCAAATGATCTTCAAGTATTTTTTCTTGTTCTTCAATTGGATTTTTATGAATTTTTAGTAATAATTCTCTAAACTTCTTAACCATAAATTTACGTCCATCATGTCCTCCAAACTGATCGGGATAGCCATCGGAAAATGTATATAATACATCTCCCTTTTGAAGATCCATTTCATGATTCGTAAATTTAGGCAGCTCATCGTCAAAATTACCTCCTATTGCCATTTTATTCCCTTTAATCTGAATCATTTCATCATTTCTTACCAAGCATAATGGATTATTCGCACCGGCAAATTGGACTTTCATATTTTTATAATCGATAATACATAAAGCTAAATCCATTCCATCTTTTACGCCACTCATATTTTCATTTTCATTTCCTTTTTCTCTGAGAGTTTCTACAACACCTTCGTTTAAATAATCGAGAATTGTACTGGCTTTACGTGCTTTTTTAACATCAACAGCATAATTTAACTGGTTATTACCAACTATTGACATAAAAGCACCGGGAACACCATGTCCGGTACAGTCAACTGCTGCATAAATTGCAAGATCTTCTTTCTTTGTCATCCAATAGAAATCGCCGCTTACAATATCTTTTGGTTTATATAAAATAAATGAACTTGGTAATAATTGTTTTACAAAATTATCAGGAGGTAAAATAGCATTCTGAATACGTTTTGCATAACGAATACTATCTGTTATATGCTTATTTTTAATTTCTATCTCCTCTTTTTGACGAACCACTTCAGCGGTACGGTCTTTTACCTTTTGTTCCAGTTCATTGTAATAACTCTCCAATTCCTCAATCATTGAATTGAATTTTTGTGAAAGTGTTGTTATTTCATTATTTCCAATTACATCTGCTCGTTCATCTAAATGCCCATCGGAAACACGATTAACTTTTTCAACAAGCCTTTTAATAGGACTTGTTATAACCTTGGTTTTACGATACAATAGAATAATTACAACAAATATCGTTAATCCAAATACCGAAATAAATTTTATTAGTTCATTTCTTAATAAGACATCTTGTCGTGTTCTATCGGAAATAATTCTAATTACTGCTCCTTTATATAAATCTGTATTTGCTCTATGAATATATAAGTACGTATAGTATAATTTTTGTCGGTTATGTTTTCTTAGAATTTTTGTTGAGTCCTGCTTGTCAAAACGCTCTTTCATAAAAAGAATTTCATTTTCTGATAATTCAACATCTTTCGTTAATGAAATAGGGCCATCTTTGCTAATAAAAATATCAGCATCAACAACTGAAGGCTGATTTTGCGAAAGTTTGCTAATTGTCTTTTTCGAATAATTAATTATTTCATCTGCCTGTCCCGAATAAATTCCAAGTTCAATTATATATTTACCGTCTAAAGTAGGGTGATATGTATATTTCTTTAGTCTTCTTGTATTTTTCTCTACAGTAAATCTTTCATTTACGTATTCTCCTTTTTCAAAAATATTGTTAATCATTTGCTCATGATCTTTTCCAAACAAAAATAAATTAAGACCCGAATCAGCCTCAAAGGTTGAATTAACAATTATTCCTTCCTGATTAATTACATATATATCTTCCATTTCAGGATCCATGCCAAGCTCTTTTCGAATCTTGTTTAAGTCAGTATATTCAATATTATCGGTATTTTTAAAATAGTTATGAACCAATTTATTACTATATGCTTCCATAATTGGATTCATATTATGCTCCACAACCTCAAGAGCAACTTCCAGATATCCCGTTATATGAATGATTTCTTCAGAAATCATTCTGTTTTTTGTATCAATAGATTCAACTAAATTCGATTTTGTTTGATAATAATTAAATGCACCTAAAATAAGCAATGCCGAAACTGCAGGTATTACAACATTTAAAATAAGTTGCTTAAAAATAGTGGTCTTTCGCATATAATAAAGTTTTATTCTACGTATTAATTTATATAACATACATGGATATTTTTACTTTTATACATTAATTTGTCTATGCTTCTATAGTTTGTTTACCAATTTTTGAGTTAATCCAGTTTATAACAGCAATTTCAATCTTATGAAAATCAAACATATTGTAAATTACATCATTTTTTTCTATATAAAAAATAGTGGTTTCTTCTTGCTGGCTTAATGAAACCTTCCTTTTAGCATCTTTCAATATCTCATTCATATCATATAATTCGCCTTCAATAAGTTCCAGTTTTTCTTCATCGTCAATTGAAAGCAATATTGACTCACCTTTTACAATAAGCACTTTATCTCTTAAATCTGATACGATAATATCACTAAGCTCATAAGAATCATAAGTTAAGTTATTCATCGATTTTGCTAATTCGTATAAATACCTTCCATCAACCTTTTTAAAATATTTAATTGACTTTAAGAACCAGGTTTTTTCAACAAGCAAATGATCTTTAGAAGAACTTAATAAATCTATAGTATTATCAAGTTCTTCACGGTATATTTGATTTAATCGTTTTCCAATAGTATTAAACCGGTCTTTATCGATACCATTAATAACAATGCCGGCAGTTTCTCTTAATATTTCATGAGAGTTAAAAAGGTGTGCAATTAAATCATTTGGAATTTCATTATTCTCAATTTCTGAAAATGCAAAAATTGCACAAACTTTTGTCCAGATATTAGTTTCGTTAATATCTCTATTAATAATAGAAATAATTAAGTCATTAAATAAAAGTTTTTCAACCGGATAATAATTCTGAAGCTGTTTTATTTTTTCAGTCAACGAAATATCTTCAACAACAGGAAATAATTTTGGTTTTATTTCTTCTTGTATAAACAAGTCTAATAATTCTAATGCATAGCTAATTCCTTCTGTTGTACCACTTTCAATATTTTCCTTAACATGCATGATTGATTTAGCATCGTAAGCTAAAGACAATAATAGGTATAGTAACTCGTAATTTGCTTTTATTTCTTCCTTCAACGCTTCTTTGAGATAATTAAATCCCTGCGTTTCATCAAGTGTATCCTGCGCAGCCATATTATATCCCATTATACCAATATGTTTTTCAATAATATGATGTATTTGTATAATAGTTTTTTCATCTGTTTTAAATCCTGTTTCTTTTAAGGCAATTAAAATATACTTAAGGACTTCTTCGTTAGGATGATCAAGTTTTTTTATTAAAAGCGATTTAGCCCTTTCACCTCCTATTTGACCCATTAATTTAACAAGGCGCAGTATAATTCTATGACTTGTACCTGTTTTATAAAAATACAGGTCAATATTACTTAAGGCATCTTCGCCAAAACTTGCCAGTGAATCATAAGCATAAGAAATTAATTCGGGAGTATCAAGATAATCAATTATTAAAGGACAAAATTCAATATTTTTTGTATTGGTTACTGCTTTAATAGTTGCTATTTTAACAGGCAGTTGTAAATCTCTAATTAATGCCTTTAAATAAACAAATAATTCCGGTTCATAAAATTTACCCATTAAAAAAGCAGCAAGAATTCTTTCTTCGGTACCTTTTGATTTGGAAAGGATTACAAGCTTTTCAATTCCTGGTGATTTTTCAACTTTTACATCAACACTGTTTAATAACTCCGACAAAGAATCAGTATTTTCCGGCAAATACTTAAATGAATCTATAAGCTTAGATTTTGCTACTCTTTTTATTGCATAATCAGAAACAACTTTATTTTGATGATTTATTAAACTGTTTATTTTTCCCTCGAATTTTAACGGATGCAATTCAAAATCGATATCAAGGCCCGGAACTATTTGATTAAAGTCGATAGATTCATCTTGTAAATTCTCATTTATAAAATCCGATACATTTTCGATTTCCTCTTTCTTTCCTTTATATTCAGCAAGGGATTTTTGCAAAGAGATTTTATATTCGGCATAAAGTTTCCGGGCAACAAAAAACCAAATCACAAGAATGAAAAATAAAGAATAAGAAAAATGAATTAATTTAAAAAACTCAAACAAGCTTAGTGCGGCTAATATAAGTCCGGCAGCTAATGCTGCTATCTCATTTATAGTACCATCTACATATGCCTGAACATCGTGTCGAATTTCTGCTTTTAACGACTGATATAAAATTTTAAATGCAGGAACCTCAACTGCGTCTTTTAAAGCTTTTGAGAAAAGTCTACTTAAAGATATAATCAGAAAGAAAAACATAAAGCTTGCTGATGCTGTTGTGTATCCAAATATCGAACCTATTAATACTGCAATTGCTGTAAAAATCCCTAATAAAAATGATGAAATAATTACACTCACCTTCAAACCGTAGGTTTTCATCAGCTTGCTATACAAAAATGTTTTAAACAAAAAGGTAAATAAAAGTAAACTACCTGTAAATGCTCCCAGAAATTCTGCCAGATCGTTATGATCAGGGTAATTTTCTTTTGTAACAGAAAGAAATGAAAACTGAATAAAAAATGCTGCTAACATCGACATCACAACAAAAATAGACATGTATAAAACATATTTATTTTTTAGAAGTTCAGGTAATCGTTTTCGTTTTTTCTCTTTCTTTATTGTTTCTTGATTTAAATTATACTTAACAGAAATAATAATTTGCATTATAAATGCACACATCACACTAACCGAACTCAAAAAAAGCAGGTTTTTCTGTTCAAATCCTACTGAAATTAACACAGGGATTGCGAATGTACTTAGTATTGCTCCAAATATTTGTCCACTATCAATAAGTCCAAACAACCTTTTACCCTGTCTAAGTGAAAACATTCTGCCTACAGCTCCCCAAAAACCAAGCAAAGCCATAATATTTAGGGGACCCATCATAATAAAAATTAAAAATACCAGCCAGGGGCTTTCTGTATATTGAAATAATACTCTTAACAGAGCTGTTGATATTAAAATAAAAATAAGATTAAACATTGCCACAGTCGAAAACTTATACCGACTTTGAAATCTGGCATATAATGTAGTTAGAACAATACCTACTAAACCTGAAATAACATAAGCTTTGGGAATCATGGAAGCAGGATAGGCATTAAGAAATAAGGCATGTGCGCCTACATCAAATGCTCCATAAAATATCCCGAGAAAAACCGACTGAATAAGAAACAATGAAACGCTGATTCTTTCATTCTGTTCAATGTTAAAAATAGCATAAACATCTTTCCTCATAATAATTCTAAATTTGAAGGTGTTAATTTACTAATTAAATTCTTATTATTCAATATAAAGAACAATTTACAAGTGGTATAATTAGCTAATAATATCGGTTAATAACAGGAAATTTATCTATTAATCACTTATATTGCTTTATTTATATATAAATATCCTTTGTTAATAAAATTTCACAAAAAAATACATAACTAAAATAAACATATATGTCGCTGCTTTTGTTAATTAGATTGTTTAATTGAATCAAGCATTAAAATAATTATTAGAAAATACTAATTGATAATTAATTAAAAGTATATATCTTTATGATTCTATTAAGAAAATAATATGTTTACAGGAACCGTTTCGGAAAACAAATACAAAGTAAGAAGAGAATTTGTATTTGTTATTCTTTCAGGATTATTTGTTGGATCTTTGGCGATGCTAAATATTTTAGGCCTATCGCGTTTAATCGATTTATCATTTACTTTTGATGGAGTAAAAATTCCTTTTATGGTTTTTGTAGGAGTACTGCCTTATCCAATTACTTTCCTATGCACAGACTTTATTAGTGAATTATATGGACGAAAAAGAGCCAATATGGTTGTCTGGGTTGGTTTATTGATGAATGGATGGGTTTTGTTTATATTATGGTTTTCCGGTAAATTACCCGAAAATCCACAAATAAATAGTGATGCATTTTTCAGGATAAGAGAATTAACTTTTGGTGCAACTGCTGCTTCAATGATTGCATATTTAACAGCCCAATTTGTTGACGTTCATATTTTTCATTTTTTAAAAAAATTAACCAAAGGAAAACATTTATGGTTAAGGAATAACGGATCGACACTAACCAGTCAATTAGTCGATTCAGTAGCCGTTGTATTAATTACCTATTATGGTGCCAAAGCCATTGAACTGCATCCGGACACTCATGTTTTTTCATTTTTGATAATGCTTATTGCTTCTAATTACGTGTTTAAAATGACTTCAGCATTGCTTGATACAGTTCCTTTTTATATTGGTGTAAAATGGCTTTCTAAATATTTAAACATTGATCCCTTAAAAGAATATCACGAGGAAAAATACGAAAAGTAGTTCTTTGCAAAAACAGTTGACTTAAGAGGTGTGTTTTTAAATTATTAGACTAATAATTATTGTCTTGACTGCTTTTTTTCTCGTTCCACCATTCATTAATCTTTACTAAATCTTGTTTTTTGCCAACAACTTTTTGGCTAATTATTCGTTTTGTTTTTCGTTTTATTTTACCTGAATCTATTATTTCTTCGCCTGCATTTTCCAATGCATACAATATGTTGTTTAATTTTTTATATGTAAAAGGGTTACCATATAAACCTACAGCTGTTGTGCGATAAATTTCACCAACAACAGGTGTATGCCTGTTATGTGACAAGGCTTTAAAATATGTACGAACTGGTTCAAAATTTATCATTTCAAAAAATCCACATATAGAGAAAACCACCATTGAATTATTATTATTGATGTATCTTCTGGGGTGCCTGACCCGCTTCATACCTTCAATCATATAAGGATATGCGCGACTTACAGAACGATCGAAAAAATTTTTCAAGATACCTGGCATACCATCAGCATATATAGGAAAAGCATATACCGTCAGATCGGCTTCGAACATCTTCTCTGCCAAAACATGAAAATCATCCTTATCGTGAAACATACATTCGCCCGGAGTATTCATCCAGCATGAAAAACAACCGGTACAAGGTTTAATTTGATATTTATTCAAATGAACTATTTCAACCTCAGTTTTTTTTCTCATGCCTTCAATAAATGGCTTTAAATAAAAATTGGTATAACCGTTTTGGCCTCGTGGAGAAGCACTTAATACAATAACTTTTTGTGGTTTTTTCCAATATTTTGAAGGATTTTTTTCAAATCTTGTAACAGGATCTTCCGGAACCAATACTTCACCATTTAATGATTTGCGAGGTAAAATCTTAAAAAATGAAGTATCACCTTTAAATTTAAGTTTTCCACTAATAACACCTAATATCGGATTTAGTTTCCCTCCTGCCAAATCTAACCAATTATAAAATGTTGATTTTATAGTAACCGTTGGATTGTCAGCAATACCTTCGTTCAATACTAAATTTTCAAAATCTGATTGTATAAAACAATCTATTTTTTTATTGTTATGCTTTAGATGAAACTGAATTATTCCTTCTGCTTTTCGATCATGATCAGGATAGGCTAACATTAACTTCTCCACCATCTTTTCCATTATAGGTATAGGTGATAATGGTTCTTTCATAAGATAAACTCTAAAATAAAAAACCTACTTTAAAATAGTAACGATAACCAAAAGATAATTTCGATATCCTTCCTCTTTCATTAATTTCAAAATCATCGAACAATATATCAAAAATGGGATAATTTTCACGAATTATTTCAACCATTTCTTCATCAATAATTTCATCGTCTATATTAATAGAACCAGCTACTTTCATGTTAATATTATACCATGCAATTGATGGTCCAATTATACAAATATCAAGCGAAAGCCTATTATAAAAAACAAACTGATACCCCAATTGAGCACCCATACCAAAAACATCTATTTGAGTAGTAATTTTAGACGATGCTAAATCGGAATAAAAGGTTGAAACAGTATTTTCGACTTTATTGTTGAAATAGTTTATATATGGACTTACATATACTCCGCGTGGTGCTGAATACTTATTCTCTTTTTTTAAGTAAAACCGATAATCAATAGTTGCACTTATTCCCCCTTTGTTCTTGTGGTCGCGTACTATTAAAGCACTATCTGTTTTTCCAATACCAATTAATTTTGGAAATGTTCGGTATCCCAACTCTATACTAAATGTTCGGGTGGGTGAAAGAACACGCTCGTATTCAAAAATATAGTTTTCTATTCCCCAAAGCATCGGTGCTGTAAGGTTATATTTTATTACATTTCTGTAACCTAAAGAATCGGACTGCTGCCCCATTGTTTTTTTTACTAAAAACAAAGACATAAATAATATAGGTATTAAAATTATTTTTTTGAACATAAGATAAAATACTTCATGTCAATATAATGATACGACCTTGTTATTTGTTCAAATATATGGGATATAATTCTGAAAAAAGCAAAAAATAACAATAATTCAGAAAATTAATCATCCTGAAATTTGATTTGTAATATTAACTAACTACTTCCCGATACAGAAGTTTTTGAAGATATTGCCAAGCACTTCATCTGTAGTTATTTCGCCTGTAATTTCACCCAAATAATGTAAAGTTTCGCGAATATCCTGGGCAAGAAAATCGCCGGTTATACCTGAATTTAAACCATCAATAGCTCGTTGTAATGCTTCTGATGCTTTTTTGAGTGCTTCGTAATGGCGGGCGTTGGTTATAATCACTTCGTTTTGATTTAGTGCATTTATATTTACAACCGACAATAGTTCATTAAGCAACTGATCAATATTTTCGCCTGTTTTAGCCGATATTTTCATAACAACATCTTGTTTATTTAACAGGTTTTGAATATCTAATTCGGTACTGGCTTTATCAATTTTATTTAAAACAACAATTAGCTTTTTATCGCTATCACCAATTTTATCATTAACCGTTTTAATTGTCTTTATCATCTCATCCTGGCCTTCGGTAGCATCGACCAATAAAAGCACAATGGATGCTTTTGTAATTCTATCGTAAGTACGCTCTACACCAATTGATTCAATAATATCTGTTGTTTCGCGAATACCAGCTGTATCGATAAACCTGAACGAAACACCTTCGATATTAATAACATCTTCGATAACATCGCGTGTTGTTCCCGCAATATCGGAAACAATAGCTTTTTCTTCGTTCAGAATACGGTTCAGCAAGGTTGATTTACCCACATTGGTATGCCCGACAATAGCCACCGGAACACCGTTTTTAATCACATTTCCTAAATCGAACGATTTTAATAATTTTTGAATAAGATTTTGAATATTATTTAAAAGATCTTTCAACTGTTTTCGATCGGCAAACTCCACATCTTCTTCGCTAAAATCGAGTTCAAGCTCAAGTAAAGAAATAAAATTTAAAAGTCTATCACGTAAATTAGCAATTTCGCTTGAAAATCCACCACGTATTTGCTGAACAGCAACTTTGTGCGATGTAGCCGAAGAAGAAGCTATCAAATCAGCAACCGCCTCAGCCTGTGATAAATCCATTTTTCCGTTCAAAAATGCCCGCATGGTAAATTCTCCGGGTTTTGCTATTCGCGCTCCATTTTTTATAAATAACTGTAGTATCTGTTGTTGGATATACTCTGAACCATGACAGGAAATTTCAACTACATCTTCTCCTGTATATGAATAAGGTCTCTTAAATAATGCAACTACAACTTCATCTATTATTGTATCATTGTCAACTATAGTACCAAAATGTACAGTATTCGCTAACTGATCGGATAATTTTTTGTTCTCATTGGGCGATTTAAATACTTTATCACAAAGAGCAAGAGCTTCATTACCACTTAAACGAATAACAGCTATAGCTCCATTACCCTGTGGAGTAGAGATAGCACAAATTATGTCATTATTAATCATACTTTATTTTCTTGTATCTAAAACAATTTATTTCATGATCATTAACCATTCCTGCTGCCTGCATAAAAGCATAACAAATTGTTGAGCCTACAAAAGTAAATCCACGCCTTTTTAAGTCTTTACTCATTGCTTCCGATTCTTTTGATGTTGCAGGGATTTCTTTTAAATCTTTCCACTTGTTTATTATGGTTTTACCTCCTACAAATGACCAGATATATTTATCAAAACTCCCTAACTCTTGCCGAACTTTCATAAATGCCTTTGCATTCTTTATGGTAGCATTAATCTTTAATTTATTTTGAATAATACCTTCATTTTGCAGTAATTCATCAATTTTATCCTGATGATAATTTGCAATCTTTTTATAATTAAAATTATCGAAAGCAGTTCGGAAATTTTCACGTTTTTTTAAAATGGTGCTCCAACTTAATCCAGCCTGAAATGCATCTAATACAAGAAATTCAAATAATTTCCGATCATCATGAACAGGAACACCCCATTCATTATCGTGATATTCAATATCTAAAGGTTTTTCTGCCCAGCTACATCTTTGTTTTTCCATATTTTTAGTTCCAGATAGGGCCCCGTTCCTGAATTGTTTCTAAAAACTTACTTACTGACCTGTCGTAAGTTCTTTCTACATCATCAGGAAAATAACATGCAGGCAATTGTTTTATACTCCTGTGATAAGCAATACAATCGCAACATACACCTTTTTTG
>JAIORB010000077.1 GCA_021108325.1 Bacteroidales bacterium
TCATGTTTGTTTTCATGTTCAGTTAATTTCCATCTGCAAGAATTATTCGCTGTTTTGATTTTAATATGCTGAATTGTTTCATTTCCTTTTTCTACCGAAAAATTTAATCGTTCAAGAGCCTTTTTGGTCCAGTTATAATATATACCATCACCAATTAATCCAATCTTTTCAGTATATTTTCTATGCATTTTAAAATCGCCTTTTACCTTGTCAAAATTAAGATTTGATTTTTCAAAAATCTTATTGAAAGTTTCATTTAGTATAAGATCTTCCGGCGCACCATCAATAACCTTATCATCGAGCATAAGCCAAATCTTATCCGCTTCCTGTATTGCAATATTTAAATCATGAGTTGAAAAAATTACGGTTTTATTCTCTTGCTTCGATAGTTTATTAAGCAAATGAATTATTTCGTATTTATTGGGTAAATCAAGAAAAGCTGTAGGTTCATCCAAAACAATAATCCTTGTATCCTGAGCCAGAGTACGAGCAATCATTACCCTTTGTCGTTCACCATCACTAATTTCATTGATATTTTTTCGGGCAAAATCATTCATTCCAACCATCTCAAGTGCTCGTGTTGATTTAATTATATCGCCCGGTTGTAATTTACCAAACCAATTCGTGTGTGGAAATCGTCCTAATGAAACTAAATCAAAAACACTCAAATTACTAACATTTACAATTTCTGTTGAAACAAAACTTACCATTTTGGCAAATTCAGTTCTGCTAAATTTTTCTTTTGATTTATCAAAAAAATGAATCTCGCCCTTAATCGATTGTTGTAAACCCGTAATATTTCTTAAAAGAGTGCTTTTCCCTATTCCATTTTTACCTACAAGAGCAATAAGTTCGCCAGAATTACCAGATAAGTTGATGTCTTTAAAAAGAATATTATTCACTCCCTTTTTAGAAGGATATCCAATTTCAAGATTGTTTATTTTCAATATGTTATCCTGGCTTTGCATATAAAATTAAGGGTTCTACTGTTATACTTCGACTACGCTCAGTATAAATTTTAGTGAAAATGTTTAAATGCGTAAATGATTAAATGTTTTCTTCTGTACGATGAATTTTTAGCCTTTATCATTATATCATTTTATCATTATATCATTATATCATTTTATCATTATATCATTTTATCATTATATCATTTTATCATTTTATCATTATTTAAGATACCGACGATAATTTTTGATTTCTAATTATAATCCAGATAACAATAGGAATTCCTACCAAAGCGGTTATTGAATTTATTGGTAATGTTTTTTCCTGTCCCGGTACTTGCGAAATAATATCGCTTAACAATAACACTATACCACCAATAATCATCGTTCCAGGCAATAATGTTTTATGATTTGCAGTTTTGAAAATTATTCGTGCAATGTGCGGAACAGCTATTCCAATAAAACCAATTGGTCCACAAAAAGCAGTTACACTCCCTGCAAGTAAGCTTGTACTAAAAAAGATTAAAAACCTCGACAAACGAATATTTAAACCCATGCTTTTAGCATAATTTTCTCCTACAAGCATTGCATTTAATATCTTTATTAACATGAAAGTAATTAATAAACCTATTACTACACTTGGAATTAAAACTTTAAGCTGGGTTAATGATACACCTCCCAAGCTACCCATTGTCCAAACAATAAACACTTTTAACATAGATTCATTACTAAAATATTGCAAAATATTTACAATAGCTGCTGTTGCACTTCCAAACATAATTCCAAGAATTAGTATGGTCATAATATCCTTAACTCGTGCAGATATAGCTAATATCAGAAATAGAATTAAACCTGAGCCTAGCCATGCAGCAATAACGATTGTCCAGTTTCCTAAAACTCCAATTTGACTTATAACTGTAAAAGTAGAAATCCCCATAACCAGCAGTGCAACTCCTAAACTTGCACCTGCACTTATACCTAAAACATAAGGCCCGGCCAATGGATTTCTAAAAATTGTTTGCATCTGCAATCCACTTACCGAAAGTGCAAATCCTGCAAATAATGCTGTTAATGCTTTTGGTATTCGAAAACGATAAATAATGGTTAAATACTCAGGATGATCAGATTGATCGGTAAATATTACTTTAAAAACTTCTTTTACAGGTATTTGAACCGAGCCTAGAAGTATATCAAAAATAAATAAAATCAGTAAAGTAACCGATAATAATATCCAGATAAAAATGACTTGTTTCTTTAACAACAAAACAAATAGATTTTATAATTCTTAATTAAGAGTGCTAATTTAATTAAATTCTACGATGATTTATTCAATAACTTTGTAATAAACCAATTGATGATTTGGTAATATATTTGGGTGAAAAATTTTAATCATATCTTTAAGAAGTACATGTGGTTCAATCAAGCCTGTCTCCCAGTAATCGTTTCCTCCAAATTGATTAATTCTTAAATTGTTATTATAAATTTTTCCATTTTTAAATGGTTCAAAGCTTTTAAACCGTTCATCAACTTTTAAAATATCACTCTTTTCATTAACGGAACCTGTATTAATCCATACTTTAGCGTCAGAAGCATTGGCAAAAATTGATTCTATACCAAAGGGCAAACTTTCTCTTGATTCATTTGTTTTCCAGATATAATCACCTCCGGCATCTTTAACCATTTTAGCCATAAAAGATTTACCTCCCGGAACAAACCATACATCTTTCCACGGTAAACCAAAAAGCACTTTAGGTTTATTATCAATTTGCTCAGTTAAAACCAAAAGCTTATTATACTCTCGCATTGCTCTATTAAAATACTTATTTGCCTGTTCTTCTTTATCATAAAATAAACCAATCAATTTTATCCATTCAAGTTTCCCAAGTGGATCATCTTCAAGATATTCAGCAATTATCATGGTTTGAATACCTAAATCATTCAATTTTTGATTATAACCAGCCACATGCCCTCCTACACCATAAGTTATAACCAGGTCAGGCTCTAAACTTATAATTAATTCATAGTTTAAATTATTATCATAGCCAATATCTAAAACTTTATTATTATCAATTTTTTTTCTGATCTTAGAATTGTTTACATAATCAGTTCCTGAAATAGCTACGATGCTTTCAGTTTCTTCTAAAACATCAATAAAAGCAATATGTGTTGTTGATAAGCAAATGATTTTGTTAATTGGTGTTCTGATTATTTTATAATTCTCGGGCAGTTTAAGATTCTTTTCATTTTTATTTATCAAAGCATATTTATATTCTACATTTTCTGCTCCTTGCCATGGATTTTTAATTGTAACAAATTTGCAATTATCCTTTTTTTCAATTGTAAAACCCTTTGCGTACCTTAAATTAATTTTATCAAACGACACATTTTTATCATTATTTAGGCGAGGTTCACTTTTATTCGAACAAGAAGAGATAATAAAAAGCATTACAAGTAAAGAACATCTTCGTTTCATCTGTTTATGTAATTATTTCTGTTAATTTCTGGTATAAAATTAATTTAATAATTCATACATATACTTATTGTTTTAAAAAAAACTACTAAACTTTATTTTACTTGAATCGTATATAAAGTTAATAGTTTTTTTATCTTTAAGGGCTAGGCCATTTTACCCTCTTTAACGTATATTATGAGGAATAAGATTTTAAAATTTCTAATTTTAATATTTATCATCTGCATTAATCATTCAGTTTTTGCAAATTATCTTCATAGCGATACAATATATTTTAAAGGAAATAATGATTACCCACCTTACCAATTATTAGATAAAGAATTAAATCCAACGGGTTTTAGTATTGATTTATTAAAAGCAATAGCACAAACTATGGGTTTAAATATCAAGATTGAGTTGTGTCAATGGGATCAGGCTAGAACAGAATTAGAACAAGGAAAAATTGACGGATTGGCAGCCATGTCTCCTTCACCGGAAAGAAGCAAAGTTGTCAACTTTTCAACTTCCTATGTCTCTTTAATATATACTTTATTTATTAAAAAAGGAAGTGAAATAAAATCAGTTGAAGATATTACCAACAAACAAATTATTGTTGTAAAGGGTGATATAATGCATGATTATCTAATATCGAATCAAATTACAAAATACATAATTCCTGTAAAAGATTACCAGACTGCTTTGAGATTGCTTTCTGCCGGAGAATATGATTGTGTTTTAATTCCAAAATTATTGGGACAGTTTGCTATAAATGAATTCAATTTAACTAACATTAGGCCTGTTGGGTCAACAATTCAGCTTGTAGAATTAGCTTTTGCAGTTAATAAAGATAAACCGGAACTTCTGGCTCAGATTAATGACGGGCTTCAAATTTTAAAATCTACAGGTGAATACGACCAAATTTATAGTAAATGGTTCGGTTTTTATGAAAAATCAGATATAAGGACTCAGGTATTTAGAATAATCACATGGCTTTTAGTACCATTTTTAATATTGTTGTTTATTATCCTAATATGGTCATGGTCGTTAAGAAAACAAGTTGCACTAAAAACTTCTGAACTACAAAATGAACTGAATGAACGAAAAAAAGCTGAACAACAACTAATCCAAGAGAAATCGTTATTAAGTTCAATGATAAATGCAATTCCTGATTTAATATTTTATAAAAACAAAGACAACGTTTATTTAGGTTGTAACGATGCTTTTTGTAAGTTTAATAATAAACAAGCCACTGAAATTATCGGCAAAGACGATTATCATGTTTTTCCTGAAAACGAAGCCAAACATTATTTTGAAGAAGATCAAAAGTTAATTAAAGAAAAACAGGTTTTTAGAATGGAATCATGGGAAACAAATTCAAAAGGTGAAAAATTCCTCCTTGATGTTTTAAAAGTACCATTTATCGATGAGAAAGGAAATCCTTTAGGCATTGTTGGAATATGCCACGATATGACCGAAAGATATAAGATCGAGATAGACCTAAAAAAAGCTAAAGAAAAAGCAGAAGAATCAGACAAGCTAAAATCTTCGTTCCTTGCAAATATGTCGCACGAGATAAGAACTCCAATGAATGCCATAATTGGTTTCTCTGACTTATTGGTCGATCCGGATACTAAAGAAGGCGATGAACGTGAAGAACTTGTTACTCATATAAATAATAATTGTAATACTTTACTTCATTTAATTGATGATATTATTGATTTAGCAAAAATCGAAGCTAATGAACTAACTGTTTTTATTAAGACTACAGATATTAATAATACACTTCAGGAACTCTTCGAAATATTTAATGAGACTAAAAAGAAAATTGGTAAAAAGCATATTGAAATAAACCTGGATAAATCATTTTTTAAAGAAAATTTCTATCTAAAAACAGATCCATACAGATTCAGGCAAATTATGACGAATCTTATTGATAATGCTTTAAAATATACAGAAACAGGATCAATAAATCTGGGTTATAAAATTTTAAATGACATTAATCTGGTTGAGTTTTATATTCAAGATACCGGTATAGGAATTCCAAAAGATAAGCAACAAGAAATTTTCGAGCGATTTAATAAAATCGAAACAGATAAATCAAAATTGTACAGAGGAACCGGTTTAGGACTTACCATAACCCAAAACCTGATTGAGCAACTTGGAGGAACAATAAGAGTTGAATCCGATCCCGATAGCTATCGGGAAAATAACCTGCCTGACGGTTTACCTGCCGATAGGCATGGCAAGGCAGGAGGTTCTACATTTTATTTTACATTACCATTAAATGTCTCTGAAAATATAGAAGTTAGCAACATTGAAAAACACATTGTAGAAAAGCACCAAATCTGGAAGAACAAAACAATTTTAATTGCAGAAGATGAAGAAAGCAATTACAAGTTCTTAGAAGTGCTTTTATCTAAAAAGGGTATTAATTTGCTCAGAGCAGAAAATGGCTACGAGGCAATTGAAATATGTAAAGGACATAAACAAATCGATTTGATTTTAATGGATATTAAAATGCCGGGAATGAGTGGATTAGAAGCAACTATGAAGATAAAACAAATCAAACCTGAAATCCCAATTATTATCCAAACTGCATATGCTATGCAAAATGATGAAAAAAAATGTATTGAAGCTGGGTGTGATGATTATATTGCTAAACCAATTAAAAAAGAAAAACTGTTTTCTATTTTGGCAAAATGGATTAAATAATATAATTATTGAACTTTGATACTGAACAAATACTTATAAATCAGTAGTGAATTCTCCCTTTAAAGTTATCCAAACAAAAATACAACGGAGTTCCTGCATCAGATGATGACAATTCGAATTCTAATCTTTTTACAATTCCTAAATCGGTTAAATCAACAAACTCCCACGTATTAACGACGTAATCTTCACTATCATCATCAAAACGAAAATCTGCTAAAAAGAAATCTACCGTTCCTGTAATTTCTTCAACTAAACCTATGCCGGTTAATGTAAGTTTAAACCAGTCGGGGTCACTACCATCTCTGCCTCCAAATTTTTTCGCATAGCCATAACCATATTTTATGGCTAAAGCTGTATATGTAGTATTTGTTAATTGAATAAATCGTGGCTCTTCTCCTTTTTCAAAGTCAATTATAATTTTTTCAAATTGATGTGCAACCACATAATTCTCCGATTCATCGGCACCGCCGCTTGGAAATGCAGCATATTTTGCCTGTTCATTATAATACAGATAGTTTATCACATTAGAATATGCAAAACCGCTCCAGGTATTCCAGTCAGGATAAAATGTATTCCTGAAAATTTTATTACCATAAGCAAACTGACCCGATCCATCAGAACCATTCCAATATGTTTGTTCTTCCATTTCAAAATCTTCAAAATCAGAAATATCTGTTTTAAAAGTATCCTCATCGGCACACCCAATAAAAAACATAATCGCCAGAATGGTATAAGAGAATAATTTTATTAAGCTCATAACGTAAAAATAACAATCCGAAAATAACGAATTGTTGTTATACTAACAAGAAAATATTTATTAAAAAACTCTGTTAATAACAATTATTTGATGTTAACAAAAGCGTTTGTATTTTTGTTTATCGTAAATTTAATGGAATATGAGTAAAGATAAGGAAAAGAGCAGAATAGATCAACTAAGAAATTTACTTAAACACTATAATCACCAATATTATAATTTATCAATATCTGAAGTAAGCGATTTTGAGTATGATTTATTGTTAAAAGAATTAATCAATTTAGAAAATAAAAACCCCGATTATTCTGATTCCAGTTCTGCAAGCGTAAGTGTTGGTAGCGATTCCAGTGCTGAATTTGAGAAGGAACCTCACTCTTTTCCAATGCTTTCTCTTGATAATACGTACTCTAAAGAAGAATTATATGATTTCGAAAGTCGCAATAAAAAGCTTTTACCAGAAGATTATCAATATATATGCGAACTAAAATACGACGGAGCATCCATTAGCTTAAAATACGAAAATGGTATGTTAACAAGAGCTTTAACACGTGGAGATGGAACAATTGGAGATAATGTAACTGCAAATGTAAAAACTATTAAAAGCATTCCTCTTAGACTTAAGGGGACTGATTACCCAGATAAATTTGAGATTCGTGGAGAAATATTTATTCCTCGCGATGATTTTAATGAGATGAACAAGAATCGTAAGAAAGCTGGAGAACCTGAATTTGCAAATCCAAGAAATACTGCTGCCGGGAGCTTAAAAACGCTAAATACGTCAATAGTTGCTTCCCGACCTCTCGATTGTTTTCTGTATTACATGATAGGCAAAAACCTACCAACAAACAGTCATTATGAAAATATGCAACTTGCCCAAGATTGGGGATTTAAAGTACCGTCTATAATTCAGAAATGCAAAGACATAAATGAAGTAATTAAATTTATTGAGCATTGGGATGCCGAACGCAAAAACCTACCTTATGACATTGATGGAATTGTAATAAAAATTGACAGCCTTAAACAACAGCAAAATTTAGGAATGACAGCAAAATCACCACGCTGGGCTACATCGTTTAAATTCAAAGCTGATCAGGTTAAAACAAAACTACTTAGTATTGATTACCAGGTTGGCAGAACAGGTGCAATAACACCAGTTGCAAATCTTGAACCTGTGTTGCTTGCAGGCACAACAGTAAAGCGTGCATCACTTCATAACTCCGACCAGATAAATCTTTTGGATATTCGTGTAAATGATTATGTTTTTGTAGAAAAAGGTGGCGAAATAATACCGAAAATAGTTGGTATTGATAAAGATTTAAGAACTACCAAAAGTAAAGCTGTAGATTATATAAAATCGTGCCCTGAGTGCGGAACAGAACTTATTCGCTTAGAAGGAGAAGCAAAACATTACTGCCCGAATGATACTGGTTGTCCTCCACAGATTAAAGGCCGGATAGAACATTTTATTAGTCGAAAAGCAATGAATATTGGTGCTGCGGAAGCAACAGTTGAAGCATTGGTTGACAATGGTTTAATCCACGATAGTGCTGATCTTTACTTTCTTACTAAAGAAGATGTTCTTGGCTTAGACAGGTTTGCTGAAAAATCAGCAAATAACTTAATCGAAAGCATTGAAAAATCAAAAGAAGTTCCATTTCACAGAGTTTTATTTGCATTAGGAATAAGGTATGTTGGTGAAACGGTAGCAAAAACCATAGCTTTAGAACTTAAAACCATTGAAAATATAAGGAAAGCAAGTACCGAACAACTAACCGAAATACACGAGATAGGTGAACGTATAGCTTCCGGTATTATTGATTACTTTAAAAACGATATTAATATCAAAATAATTGATAAACTGAAAATATCCGGTGTACAATTGGAAGTCAGGGAAGATTCTAATCATCAATATGAAAATAAACTGAACGGACAAACGTTTGTAATTTCAGGAACATTTGAAAAGTATTCACGTGATGAGTTAAAGGAATTAATTGTTAAATATGGTGGCAAAAACACCGGTTCTATTTCGACAAAAACAAATTATTTACTTGCCGGAGAAAATATAGGCCCGTCAAAACTGGAAAAAGTTAAAAAATTAAATATTCCTGTAATCACTGAAGATGATTTTATAAATATGATTGAAGAATAATCCGTCTTAAACAAGTCGGAGATTAAAAAATTTATTATAATTGTAAAGTGAGCAAGTTAAAAAGTTTAAAATGTAAAATAGGCCGTTTCATTCTTAAAAAAAGATTGAAAAACCTTAACAGGCGGGTAAAAACACATAATTTCAAAACAGCAAAATCAGCAGGAATCCTTTTCAGTTCTCCTGATGAAGCATCCTATACCGCTATAAAGGAATTTTTATTATTCCTGTCACAACAAGATATAAAAGTCATAGCCTTAGGATATGCACCATCAAAAAAAATCCCTCAACAATTTTTAATGAGAAAAGGGATTAATTTCTATTGCGACAATGATTTGAACTGGTACTACAAACCTAAAAACGAACTTATCGATCAATTTATTGATCAGGAATTCGATATTTTATTTGATTTAAGTATTAAAGATTATTTTACAGTTAACTACGTTGGTTCACTTTCTAAAGCAGCTTTTAAAGTTGGTAAACAAACAGAAAATGCATATCCAGATTTGGTTATCGATGTGAATAAAAACAAATCGATTGAATATCTCATCGAACAAATTAAGCACTATTTAAACATCTTAAATAATTAGTTTATAATGAATACTCAAAATAAATTTATCGGGACAGGTGTAGCGATAATAACACCATTTAAGGCTGATTTAAGCATTGATTTTGATAGCCTTCAAAAGCAAATTGAATATTTAATTTCTAATGGCATTAACTACCTTGTAGTGCTTGGCACAACCGGGGAATCAGTAACTCAATCTGAATCCGAAAAAGATGATCTTATTATATTTATTAAAGAAAAAGTAAATAAAAGAGTTCCGATTGTTTTAGGAATTGGAGGTAATGATACACAAGCTGTTTTAAATAAAATCAGAAAAACAGATTTTGATCAAATTGATGCAATACTTTCAGTTGCACCTTATTACAACAAACCATCTCAGGAAGGACTATACCAGCATTTTAAGGCTATTGCAGAAACCTGCCCTGTTTCAGTTATCTTATATAATGTTCCGGGAAGAACCTGCTCAAACCTTAAAGCCGAAACAACTTTTAAATTAGCCCGTGATTTTAAAAATATTGTAGCCGTGAAAGAAGCTTCAGGGGATTTTTCACAAGCAATGTATATTATTAAAAGTAAACCAAAAGATTTTATCGTATTGTCGGGTGAAGATGCATTAACTCTTCCTTTAATGTCCGTAGGAGTTTCCGGTGTAATTTCGGTTGTAGCAAACGCGTTCCCCAAAGAATTTTCCACAATGGTTCAGTTAGCATTACAAAATAATTTTAATGATGCTGAAAAGATTCATTACCGACTACTTGAATTTATTGATAATCTTTTTGTTGAAGGCAATCCTGCCGGTATAAAAGAGGCTTTATCAATAATGGGAATCATTGAAAATAACCTCAGGTTACCACTTGTTAACGTAAGTGAAAAAACACATCAAAAGCTTAAGGAATTAATAAGTAAAATAAAAGAATAAATTCTGATTATCAACCCTGCCAGAGTTGGAATAATAGACTGTTAATCAGTTTTTATGTAATTTAGAATCTTAACAAAATTAACTCTGGCAGGGTTGATATATCGGACTTATTACTATCTGGTCCAATTTTTGTTAAAATTAGTCTCTATAACAAATTAATAATTCTATGAAAAAATTATACAAATTAATCACAGTATCTTTAATTGCAATTTTACTATTTGGATGTGCTCCAAAAAGACAAGTACAACGCATTGAAACTGATCAAACTATTGATTTAAGCGGACGTTGGAATGATTCTGATTCCAGAGCCGTTTCCGATGAATTAATCAAACAGTTATTAAATGATAACTGGATTAATAATTATAAATCTCAAAATCCAAATAAACGTCCTATTCTAATTGTTGGCCTTGTAAGAAATAAAAGTCACGAACATATCGATGCCAATACATTTATAAAAAATATTGAAAGAGCTGTAATTCAGGATGGCTCGGCTCGTTTAGTTCAGGCCGGAAATAAAAGAGAAGCACTCAGAGCCGAAAGAGTTGAACAACAAGATTATGCTTCTTCTGAAACAGCTAAAAACTGGGGTTTGGAATTAGGTGCTGATTATATGCTACAGGGAACTATCAGTTCAATTGTTGATACTTATAAAAAGGAAAAAATAATTTATTATCAAATTAATCTGGAATTATCTCATTTAGAAACTAATGAAATAGTTTGGATAGGAGAAAAGAAAATTAAAAAGTATGTCAGCAATTAGTTTTAATAAATTGTTACCACGAATTTAATGCTTAAATGATAGAATGCTTAAATGATATTTAATCATTTACGCATTTATTCATTCCCATTAAAATAAGTAGAACCAAAATTTTAATGAAAATTGTCCAAAGACATATTCAATTTCTAATATTAATAATCCTGTCAGTTTTAATTGTCGGCTGTGCAACGTATTATACAAAAAATATTGATTTTCAGAATTATATATCGCAAGGAAATTTTGAAAGTGCCAATAATTTGTTAGATAAAAATACAAAAGACGCTGACGGTAAAAATAAATTGTTGTATTATTTGAACAGAGGTTACGTTTCGTGGATTTTACAAAACTACAATGAAAGCAACCATTATTTTTCAATAGCCGAAAATGTAATCGAAGATTATATCAAGAATTATTATCTTGAAGCACTTACCTTAGTTTCCAATCCGAATGTTAAACCATATAAGCCTGAAGATTTTGAAATAGTTATGGTTAATTATTTTATGGCTTTAAATTATATTCAATTAAGTAAATACGATGATGCTATTGTAGAGTGTAAACGTATCAATATCAAACTAAATCAGTTAAACGACAAATATAAAGATCATAAAAACAGGTATCAGCGCGATGCTTTTTCTCATAACTTAATGGGTATAATTTATGAAGCAAATAAGGATTATAATAATGCATTTATTGCCTATAGAAACGCTCTTAAAGTTTATGAAACTGATTATAAAAAATATTTCAATATTTCTACACCTGAACAACTAAAACAAGATATATTAAGAACAGCATATTTAACAGGGTTTCATGATGAGGTGAGCTATTACGAAGAAAAGTTTAATCTAAAATTTAATTATCGTCCCAATGAAAATGGAGAGTTGATTTTTTTCTGGTTAAATGGATTTGGTCCATATAAAGCGGAAACATCAATAAATTTTGTTAAAATTCCAAATCAGAAAACAGGTTATGTTACAATGGTAAATGACGAACACAATCTTTCTTTTCCATTATACATCGGCAATAAAACCAGCAAGGAGAAAAAAGCATTCGAAGAATTACGTTTTTTCAGAATTGCCTTTCCAAAATATATCGAACGAACGCCTTTATTTAACAAAGCCCAATTAATTACAGGTTCAGGCTTATATAATTTAGAACTTATGCAGGATATTAATGATATTGCGTTTAAAACATTAAAAGACAGGATGGTTCGTGAAATGGCATCTGCAATAATGCGGCTTGCTACTAAAAAAGCTTTAGAAGCACTCGCCGATGAGCAAGATGAAGGATTAGGTACTTTAATAAATATTATTAATACTGTTACAGAAAAAGCCGATACCCGAAACTGGCAAACACTGCCCTACTCCATTTCTTATGCACGTATTCCACTGGAAAAAGGATTAAATAATATTACTCTTAAAACCATCTCACCACAACTCGGAAACAAGAATCAAATTTTTGGATTTAAAGGAGAAAAGGGAAAAACTCTTTTTCATGCATATCATACAATATCAAGTAAATAACAAAAAAGCTGCTTAAAACAAGCAGCTTTTTTCATCACTAATTTAATTTAACAATTATGCTTCGGCTTGTGCTCTGCCGTGACAATTTTTATATTTTTTACCACTACCACAAGGACAAGGATCGTTTCTGCCAACTTTTTTCTCAACTCGAACAGGCTGTGCTTTTTGTTTCTTTTCTTCGTCTCCACCTGTTGCCTGATCTGGCCGACTTGTCTGTAAATTACTGTAATCAGTTCTACGACGTTGCTGTGCTTCCCGAACTTTATCCGGATCCTGAATAGGTATATATCCTTTTACCAGAGTAGCAACAACATCGCGATTAACCTTATCAATCATAGTTTTGAACAACTCGAACGATTCAAATTTATAAATCAATAATGGATCTTTTTGTTCGTAAGTTGCAGCCTGAACAGATTGTTTCAAATCATCAAGCTCACGTAAGTGCTCTTTCCACGATTCATCAATGTGAGCCAAAATTGCTGATTTTTGATATGATTTTACAAGATCGCGACCTTCGGTTTTATATGATTTTTCAAGATTTGTAATAACCTGAAGTGTTTTAGCACCATCGGTAATAGGAACAACAATATTTTCATAAGTATGTCCACTCTTCTCGTATACATCTTTAATTACAGGATACGCCTGTTTAGCAATACCTTCTTCTTTACGTTTATATGTTTCTAAAACCAGTTTATAAAGTTCTTCTGTTAACTCATCTGCATTTTCCTTTAAGAATTTTTCTCCTGTAAATGGAGATTCTACAGAAAGTGTTCGTAATAATTCAAATTTGAATCCTTCAAAATCTCCATTATTCTGATGTTCTGCTACAATACTCTCACATACATCCGACATCATATTGGCAATATCAACACTTAACCGTTCTCCATATAGAGCATTTCGACGTTTTTTGTAAATAACCTCACGCTGCGCATTCATTACATCATCGTATTCCAATAATCGTTTACGAATACCAAAGTTATTTTCTTCGACTTTTTTCTGTGCTCTTTCAATCGACTTTGAAATCATTGAATGCTGAATAACCTCGCCTTCCTTTAATCCAAGGCGGTCCATAATTCCTGCAATTCTATCAGAGCCAAATAAACGCATTAATTCATCTTCAAGAGAAGCAAAAAATTGTGATGATCCCGGATCGCCCTGACGTCCGGCACGACCACGTAACTGGCGGTCAACACGACGTGATTCATGGCGTTCGGTACCAACAATAGCTAAACCACCAGCATCCTTAACTTCTTGCGTAAGTTTAATATCTGTTCCACGACCAGCCATATTGGTTGCAATGGTAACTGTTTCTGATTTACCAGCTTCAGCAACAATATCAGCTTCTCGTTGGTGTAGTTTAGCATTAAGTACATTATGTTTAATTCCTTTTATTTTAAGCATCCTGCTTAATAACTCCGAAATTTCAACAGAAGTTGTACCTACAAGAACAGGGCGTCCGTTATTAATTAAGTCAGAAATTTCATTAGCAACAGCATTGTATTTTTCCCGCTTGGTTTTATATACTAAATCTTCTTCATCGTTTCGCACTATTGGCCTGTTTGTAGGAATAACCACAACATCCAGTTTATAAATATCCCATAATTCTCCTGCTTCTGTTTCGGCCGTACCAGTCATACCCGAAAGTTTATGATACATTCTGAAATAGTTCTGCAATGTAATAGTTGCAAAAGTCTGTGTAGCTGCTTCAACTTTAACACGTTCCTTGGCTTCAATTGCCTGATGCAAACCATCTGAATATCTACGGCCTTCCATTATACGGCCTGTTTGTTCATCAACAATTTTAACTTTGTTATCCATTAAAACATATTCAACATCTTTTTCGAACAATGCATATGCTTTAAGTAATTGGCTAATAGTATGAACCCGCTCAGATTTAATTGCATAATCCTGAAGCATTTTATCTTTTTTAGATAATTTTTCAGATTCTTTTAAATTAGATTTTTCAAGTTCAGCAATTTCAGAACCTATATCAGGTAAAATAAAGAATGTTGGATCATCAGATTTTGATGTGATAAGGTCAATACCTTTATCAGTCATCTCAATTGAGTTATGCTTTTCATCATTAATAAAGAAAAGATCATCGGTAACCTTATGCATGTTCTTACTATTATCCTGCATATAGAAGTTTTCCGTTTTAAGCATAAGAGATTTATTACCTTCTTCGGATAATAATTTTATTAATGCTTTACTTTTTGGTAATCCCTTGTATGCCTGTAATAATAATAATCCTGCTTTCTCAGTATTATTATCATTTAGTTCTTTTCGACTTTCAGCTAAAACCTGGTTCATTAATTTTCGCTGAGCTTCAATCAATATTTCAACTTTGGGTTTTAACTCATCAAACAACTGTATATCACCTTTTGGAATAGGTCCGGAAATAATTAAAGGAGTACGAGCATCATCAATTAATACTGAGTCAACCTCATCGACAATCACATAATTATGTTTTCTTTGAACCAAATCATCAGGATTGATTGCCATATTATCACGCAGGTAATCAAACCCAAATTCGTTATTTGTACCATATGTAACATCAGCGAGGTATGCTTTTCGGCGCGATTCTGAGTTTGGCTCGTGTTTATCGATACAATCAACTGATAAACCATGAAATTGAAAAATCGGCCCCATCCATTCAGAGTCACGTTTTGCGAGATAATCATTAACAGTTACAATATGAATACCGCGACCAGTCAATGCATTCAGGAATACCGGTAAGGTTGCAACCAATGTTTTACCTTCACCAGTAGCCATCTCCGCTATTCTTCCCTGATGCAAAACAATACCACCAATTAACTGAACATCATAATGAACCATTTCCCATTTTATTTCAGTTCCTCCTGCCAGCCAGGAATTATGATATTTTGCGGTATCTCCCGATATTTCTACATTTTCATAAACTGCTGCTAGATTTTTATCAAAATCATTTGATGTAACTTCAATAATTTCATTCTCTTTAAACCGACGGGCTGTTTCTTTAACAATTGAAAAAACTGTTGGTAAAACATCATTCAACTTAGCTTCAAGTTTATCATCAACTATTTTTTCAATTTTATCTATTTCATCATAAATATTTTCTTTTTCAAAAATATCTACATCATCACTTTCTGCTTTATCTTTAAGAGTTTTTATTTTCTCAGTTTCTTCTTTTATATAATTTTCGATTTCCCTTTTTACTTCTTTCGTTTTCAGACGTAAATCATCATTCGATAAAGGGATAATATTTTCATACTCCTCCTTTATTTTTTCAAGGGTTGGAGTAACTTCTTTTAGATCTCTCTCTGATTTATTACCGAAAAATTTAGTTAAAACATTATTTATAAAACTCATTATTTATATCGTTTAAAATTTTAATTCAGATTAATCTACAAATGTAATATTTTACAAGAAAAAGTGTGCATGATTCAAATCAAAAAACATATTTAATTCATAAATAAACCAAAATGAAAAAGCCCCGATTTACGGGGCTTTTCTATATCACAAATTTCGAATTTCCTCTCTATTCTCCAGATTCTCTTATGCTCATAATATCACGATCGAACATATACATGTTTTTATCACCCAATAAATTTAGCTTATCGATAATATTTTGAACAGATGATTCTTCCTCGATTTGTTCCGTTACAAACCATTGAATCCAGTTATGAGTTGCGTAATCATTTTCTTTTATAACAAGAGCAACAATATCATTGATAGACCCGGAAATATATTGCTCATGTTCAAGCACCTGATCAAATAATTTTTTAATACCTTCAAATTCTGCAGGTGGTTGTTCAAATGCCGGAACAATTGCATGTCCGCCACGTTCATTAATAAAATGGACGAACTTCATCATATGCATTAATTCCTCTTCTGCCTGGGCAAATAACCATTTTGCAATTCCTGCATAACCTTCTGTATCAGCCCAGGAGGCCATTGCTAAGTATAAATTAGAAGAGTATCCTTCTTTTACAATTTGTTCATTTAGAATTTTCTCAACTTTCTTTGCTAACATAATATTTCTTTTTTAGTTAATTATCAGGTTCATTCTTATTACAAGAATTAACTATAATTTGTTCAATCATTCTAAATCTAAATTAAACTCCTGCTTTAATTTATTTAGATCTTCATTTTTAGAAAGCATGTGTTTGAACTTATCTTCAGATGTATACAATTTATTATTCTCCTCTTCCAAATCGGTAATAATTAGTTTTAAATCAATAGCTGAATTTTTTAATTCTGTTTTTAAAAAAGAAAGCAATTCATTACGAATTTCATTAATTTTTTCCTTTTGTAAATTATTATCAATTAAAAAGCTGACAACATGATTTTCTTCTAATTTAGGATCTTTGGAAATTAAGGTGTTAAATATTCTAGGTTTATCTCCTATCTTATCAGAGAATTGATGCCATTTGTCTATAAGATCTTTTTCGGCAAAATCATTATTGAAATTTTCCTTCAATTCCTCACTTCCTTCTGCAAGCTCAGGTTCCTCAACAATATTAGGTTTGGAAGTTTGATCTAATTTCTCTTTAATTGAAAAAGTAGAAAAAGATTTGGGCTTATTAGCAATAATAGGTTTTACTTTTTTCTCTTCGGGCTTTTTTTCTTCTGTTGTTTGTTCAATATTTTTTTCTATAGCATCCTTACTAGCTTTTGTTTTAACCGTATCTTCTTTTAATTCTAATTGATTAAAGTTTTTTTTTTCGGAAGTAATATTACACAACTCAATTAGGCTTAGTTCAACATGTAAGCGCTTATTTTTACTTAATCGATATGAAACATCGCATTTGTTGGATATTTCAAGCGTGGAAAACAAAAATTCAGGAGTACAAGTTTTTGTTTGCTCTTTATATCGTTCACGGATATTCGCTCCTACTTCAAGAAGTTGCAAAGTCACTTCATCGCGACAAACAAGTAAATTTCTTAAATGCTCGCTTAAACCATTTATAAAATGATGTGCATCAAATCCTTTTTCTATAATTTCATTAAAAATCAATAGAGTTTCTGAAATACCATTTTTCAGGAAAGCATCAGTTACTTTGAAATAATAATCGTAATCAAGAACGTTAAGATTCTCAATAACACTTTGATATGTAATATTATTACCAGAAAAACTAACTACCTGATCGAAAATTGATAAAGCGTCACGCATTGCTCCATCAGCTTTCTGAGCAATTATATTCAATGCATCAAGCTCATAAGTTATATTTTCATTTTTAGCTATATATTCAAGATAATCAACAGTATCATCAACTTTTATTCTATTAAAATCAAAAATCTGACATCTCGATAAAATGGTAGGAATAATTTTATGTTTTTCAGTTGTAGCTAAAATAAATATTGCATGAGCTGGTGGTTCCTCCAGTGTTTTAAGAAAAGCATTAAATGCCTGTGATGACAACATATGAACCTCATCAATAATATATATACTATATTTCCCAACTTGAGGAGGTATTCTGACTTGTTCTATAAGATTTCGAATATCCTCAACTGAGTTATTCGATGCTGCATCCAACTCATGAATATTGTATGATCTGTTTTGACTAAAAGATTCACATGACTCACAATTATTGCAAGGCTCAACATTTTCGTCAAGATTTTTACAGTTTATTGTTTTTGCAAATATTCTGGCACAAGTAGTTTTTCCAACTCCTCTTGGTCCACAAAACAAATAAGCCTGAGCAAGATGATTATTCTTTATGGCGTTCTTTAAGGTTGTTGTAATTGAAACTTGTCCAATAACAGATTTAAATATTGACGGCCTGTATTTTCTTGCAGAAACAATAAAATTTTCCATAAAGATTGATTAAATATAAATTGAACTACAAAGGTAAAATTTTTGAGTAATTTCAATTATATTCTTGTAAAAGCCTTTTAATTTTTTATTCACAATTTTTATTCTGTAAATATTTAAACCTATTGAATTCATTTACTTGTAATTTGTTTTGTATTAAATAAAAATTATTCTAATTTTGCGGCTCGTTAATTAATAAATAAAATTTTAAATTATGATGAATCATTACGAAACCGTTTTCATTACAACTCCCGTTTTGTCTGAAAGTCAGATGAAGGAAGCGGTTGATAAATTCTTAGGAATTTTAAAAGATGGTGGTGCAGAAATAGACCACGAAGAAAATTGGGGATTAAAGAAATTAGCTTATCCTATTCAAAAAAAATCAACTGGATTTTACTATTTAATTGAATTTAAAGCTGAAGGTGATGTTATCCAAAAACTTGAAACTGAATACAGACGTGATGAAAGAATCATCCGTTTCTTAACATTCAAGATGGATAAATACGCTGTTGCATACAGCATTAAGAAAAAAAGTAAAAAAGTAACTAAAGCGGAGGAATAAGCCATGGCACAAAATCAATCAGAGATAAGATATCTAACACCCCCAACCGTAGAAATTAAGAAAAAGAAATACTGTCGTTTTAAAAAGAACAAGATTAAGTATATCGATTATAAAGATCCTGAATTCTTAAAGAAATTTTTAAACGAACAAGGTAAAATTTTACCCAGAAGAATTACTGGAACATCTTTAAAGTATCAAAGAAAAGTTGCTAAAGCAATAAAAAGAGCGCGTCATTTAGCTTTATTGCCATATGTTACTGATATGTTAAAATAACAATACGGAGGAAATAAAATGGAAGTCATTTTAAAACAAGATATACAAGACGTTGGTCATAAAAACGATATTATAACTGTAAAAAACGGTTATGGAAGAAACTATTTAATCCCTAAAGGATTAGCAACTCTGGCAACTCCTTCGGCTAAAAAAATGCACGAAGAAAATATCAGACAAAGAGCTCATAAGGAAGAAAAAATTAAAAATGAAGCTCAGGAAATTGCTAAAAAACTTGAAAAAGTATCATTGTCAATTGGTGCTAAAACAAGTTCAACAGGTAAAATATTTGGTTCTGTAAATACTATTCAAATTGCAGAAGCATTGAAGGTAGAGGGATATAAAATTGAAAGAAAAAATATTTCTATACCTGAAGATCAGATTAAAGAAATTGGAAAATACACTGCATCAATTAAATTACATAAAGAAGTTAGTGTAGAAATTGAATTCGAAATTATTGCTGAATAAGTTAAATACATAAATATTAAAAAAAGGGGCTTAATTGAGCTCCTTTTTTTATGTCTACACTTTCGACATCCCGATAATTATCGGGACAGTGTGACAAAATATTTTATGAAGTTGTCATACTGAGTTTATCGAAGTATAAACAACTTTACAACCCTTTACTACTTTACCGCAATTGTTTCAATTTCAATTAATGCTCCTAATGGTAATTTAACAACACCGTATGCAGCTCTTGCAGGTGGGTTTTCCTTGTAATAACTTCCATAAACTTCGTTCATTGCCTGGAAATTATCCATATCGCTTAACAAGCAAGTTGATTTAACAACATGCTCGAATGTATATCCGGCTGATTCCAATATTGCTCCGATATTTTTCATAACCTGTTCTGTTTGTTCTTTTATACCTTCTGGCATTTTACCAATTTCAGGATTTACAGGAACCTGTCCAGAAATATATAATGTTCCGTTCACCTCAACAGCCTGACTATATGGTCCAATAGCTTTAGGAGCTTTTTCAGTAAAAATTATTTTTTTCATGATTTAAGATATTATTTAGTTAAGATTAACAAAATTAGTTTAATTTGTCTGCTAATAAAATATATTTCAGATGAAACCCTCATTGAGGGATTTTTTAAATTAAATTAAGAAAACCTCTGTGAATGTATGTAATTAAACATCAAACACTTAGTTGTAATTCGAAATTGTGAAAATTTTTATTTTAGATAACTTCGATTCTTTCACATACAATCTTGTTCATATTATCGAGCAATATGTAACTAAAATTGTTGTTAAAAGAAATGATGCAATTGATATTTCTGAAATTAAAGATTTTGATAAAATAGTCTTTTCTCCGGGTCCCGGATTACCAACCGATGCACCTATTATGAACGAAATAATAAATCGATATAAAGAAACCAAAGCTATACTTGGTGTTTGTTTAGGACATCAGACCATAGCAGAATATTTTGGTGGTAGTTTAATTAATATGCCTGAAGTTAATCATGGACGGGAATTTGAGACTCATATAATAAAAGATGATTACATTTATAGTAATATTCCAAAAATGTTTTACTCCGGCAGATACCATTCCTGGATTGTTAACAGTAAAAACTTTCCAAACGAATTAGAAGTAACCTCAATAGATAATAAAAAACAAATTATGTCTTTTAGGCATAGAAAATTTGATATTAGAGGCGTTCAATTTCATCCTGAATCGATTATGACCAAGCACGGAGGAGAAATGTTAAAGAACTGGGTAAATCATTAAGTATATTAGTTCTGAGTTTTAAGTTTGTTTTTTAAATAAATGGTTTATTGTTAACAACTCGGAACTCGGAACTTGAAACTATAAATTATCCTGCCATGATTCACGTTTATCATATTTTAATAAATCACCCAAAACGGATCCTGTAACATTTATTTGAAAAGTATAACTCTGCATATACCCTACCGGTATCCAGCTAAAAGATGCTTCCCAGCAATGCAAATCACGATGTAAATTTAGTGATGCATTAGAAAGTTTGTTTTCAACCAGATCATAATTTGCCCTGAAACTTATTTTCCATTTTTTTGTTAAACTAATATTGCCGGACAAGCTCATTGTTTGAGTAATTTTTTTAGAATCTTCAAAACCTGGTTTCGAATATACAAACTTATAATTTACACCTAAATTCCATGGAATATCAAAATCAACATACGTAACAACTTGTTCCTGCATATCATACATATACTGATCTTGAGAGAATCTATCTCCCTTTGACATATCCTTTCCCGGACTCTGAGTATCTCCACTCCCGGTTTCCTTTTTAGAATTTAACTTAACATCTAAAGAAAAATCGACTCTTTCCAGCCTTCCTATTCCACCATCATCAGTATTCCACTGGAATTCATTATAAACTTTACCACTTTCATTTAAAGCGTAAGGATCAACTGTAGCTCCAAAATTAAAGTTCAATTTATTATTAAACATTGAAGTTCTTCCATTAATCTTGATTTTACTCCAATTTAATGAATCTGCAAAAATGTTATAACTTGTTGATAATTTAAAACTCTCTAAAAGTTTAATTTTCTTTGTTCCACTACCTGTTGTATCCTCATCGTTACGAACCTTCATTTCTAGGTTATTGCTTAATCCGAAATTTATACTACCACTTTGGCCGGGAGCTGCCGGCAATCTGTAAATTCCATTTTCAAAAATTGAATATTCTCTTGTGTTTTTTAATGTATCTGTATAATAAGTATCATAATACCCATCAACCATACTTCCTAAATCGGGTGTATATGAAACACTTGCCGAAGGTGTAATAACATGTCTGATTGCTATTACCCTGGAATCAGGGTTTTTAAACTGATACATACCATACATATTCGGTCCTACACTCAAAGAAATTGAAGGTTTAACTAAATGTGCATATTTTATAGTAGGTTGATTTATTGTATCAATATCAACATAACTATGACCTGCAGTATCAACTTTTATTTCTGATGTATATTTCACATAGTTAGGATACAATATACCAGTATACTCAAGTCTTGGACTTAAATTAAAATGATTCAAGATTTTAAAATTAGTACTTAACGGAATATTGTGATGGAAACCATTTTCGAAATCCGAGAATTCTGTACCATGAAAAAGTAAGGTATCTGCGGTAGTAATTCGATTCTCCAATTTTGAACTATACTGAATTTCAATATCTTCATACCATTTAGTATCACCTGTTGGGTTTTTTCTTCTAAATGGATTTTGCCTATCCATATTAAAAGTCATAACAGGTAATGTAAGAGAAACATTATTTGTATTACTATTTTGCGAATGCTTTAAATTCATTTTAAAACGAAATGGACTGCCTGGCCAGTCTTTACCATAAGAAATATTGGATTGCTTTGTATTTGTTGCTCTTTGATCTAATGTTTTACTATTAAACTCATCAAAAGATGAAGTACTATAATTCACACTTGCAGAAAAATTTGAGTTTGGATTTGCTTTTGCGTCCTGAGTATGAGTCCACCGAATGGCCATATTCTTTGTTTTTGAATAATCAGGCAAACCCTCTTCACTTTTAATAAACTCGGCATAACTAAAATTAAAATTACTGTTAAACTTATATCGCTTTTTAAATTTGAATTGAATATCGCTACCCCAGGAACCATTCGAAAAAATATCACCAGTTACCGCCAGGTCCATTTTATCACTAATTCCAAAATAGTATCCTCCGTCCTGAAGAAAAAAACCACGGTTTTTTTCTTCGCCATATTTAGGTATCATAATACCTGATGAATATTCGCTTTGATTCGGAAAGAAAACAAAAGGAACACCCAGAACCTTAATCGGAATATCATGCATTACCATATATGCAGGGCCTGAAATTATTTTATCATTTGGAATAACCTTAGCTTCAGACATTTTCAGGTAAAAATGCGGGTGCTCTTCGTTGTCACAAGTTGTATACTTGCCATTTTTTAAAAGTAAGCTATTATCTGCTAACTTTTTAGTTTCGGCACTATGTAAAAATCCTTGTTCTTCTTCGGTAAATACATCTTCTATATAACCTTTTTTTGTTTTAAAATTATATTTAATTGTTCTGGCTATAAACTCATCGCTTTTTTCAGTAAATTTTGGTTTCCCTAGAAGATTTCCCAGTGTATCCTCCACTCCTCTGGCAAAAACAAAATTCCTTTCCTGATCATATTCAATATAGTCGGCTTCTAAAATAATATCGCCGTACTCTATTTTAGCTTTTGTATATAAAAAAACTTTCTTTGAATCACTCGATAATACAATCGAATCCGAAGCATTATAGACTACTTTTGTATCAATAAAATTATCACTCTTTTTATTTAGATTAGCTGAAGCTGAATCACTTAAAGAAGTCGTATCTGCAATTACTCCATTGGTTTCATTATTCGAATCAATAATTCTTCCAATTTTTTCTTTTTGGGCAAAACTTTTGATTGGAATACAAATGATCAATACAAATAAAAAAACGAAATATCTAAATTTTAAATACAATTTAATTATACTATTTTTGTGCAATTACAGTTTACTTTTTAGAGTTTCAAAACTAATTAAAATATTGTATACATTATAAAGAAGATGTGTTTTATAACGAATTTTTTTAAACAAATTAGATGCCAGTTAATAATTTTATTGTTAATTTTTCTTAATTTTTGTTTAACACCAACAATTTATAGTCAAATCGAAGAAGACTATTCCATTAAAACAGTAGTAATAGATGCAGGCCATGGAGGTAGAGATGATGGTACATCCGGAAGAAAAGCAAAAGAAAAAGACATTGCATTAGATATTGCACTGAAACTTGGAACCTATATTGAAGAAAACATACCAGCAGTTAAGGTTATATACACAAGAACTACTGATGTGTTTATACCATTAAATGAAAGAGCTGATATAGCAAACAGAAATAAAGCAGATTTATTTATTTCAATTCACGTAGATGGGTGGCATGACTCAAAAGTATATGGAACAAGCACCTTTGTTATGGGATTACACAAAACAGAACAAAACTTAGAATTAGCAAAAAAAGAAAACTCTGTAATTTTACTGGAGGAAGACTATACAAATAAATATGAAGGATTTGATCCAACATCATCAGAATCTTATATTATATTCTCGTTACTACAAAATACATACTTAGAGCAAAGTTTAAATTTTGCTTCGTTTGTTGAGCATGAGTTTGAAACAAAAGCATTAAGAAAAAGCCGAGGTGTTAAACAAGCAGGGTTCCTTGTTCTATGGAAAACAACTATGCCTAGTGTACTTGTTGAAGCAGGATTTTTAACCAATCCGCAAGAAGAAAAGTATCTTATGAGTACCGAAGGACAAGAATATATTGCATCAGCTATATATCGAGCATTTAAAAGTTACAAAACTGCAATTGAAGAAAAAAGTCAGTTTGTAGCAAAAATTGATTCAAATTTTCAAAGTCAAAGTTCAAATCCAAAAGTTGATTTAGCTGATTCAAATACGTTTGTAAATTCTATTTCTTTTAAGGTACAAATAGCATCATCAACTAACTCAATTCCTGTTTCTTCTGATTTTTTTAAAGGATTTGAAAATATTGAGGAATATAAATTTGATGAATACTATAAATATACTATTGGTTCGACATCAGATTTTGAAAAAATTGTGAAATATAAAAAAATTGTTGAGGAAAATTTCCCGGATGCTTTTATTATTGCTATTGACGAAAATAAAAATTTAATTCCTCTTAATGAGGCTCTAAATAAAATCAAACAATAAATAAAAACAGATAAAACGTCCACAATCAAAGACAATAGCAATTTTAGATATTAGATTTAATTTGGACACACAAGAGAATGATTATAGTGAAACTTGAAATTTGTCCCGAAAATTTTCGGGATGAAATTGGGAAGAAACCAAATTTTCTATATACACCCCAAATTTCTGATTTCTGATTTCTGATTATGAATTTTCAAAAAAACATAAATAACTAAACATCAACCAATTATAACAATACAAACACATGAAATTAAATAAGGAAACTAAAATCGGAATTATTGCCGCCATTATTATTGCACTTTTTGTTTGGGGATTTAACTTTTTAAAAGGAAAAAATATTTTATCAACAAACGATTCTTTTTATGCTGTTTATTCAAATATTGATGGTTTAGAGGAAGCTAGCCCGGTTTATTTAAGCGGTTATAAGATTGGAGTTGTTGAGTCAATAAAATTACTTAAGTTTAAACAAGATAAAATTGTTGTTAAATTTTCTGTTGAAAAAGATATTAACTTACCTGAAAACTCAAAAGCGATAATCTATCCTGCAACGTTAATCGCGGGTAAAGCAATTAAACTCGAATTTTCCAATTCAACAAAATATCATGCAAATGGAGATACTATTATTGGAATATTAGAGCAAGACTTAATAAGTAGCTTAAGTGATGAATTACTTCCTGTAAAAAATAAAATAGAAGATTTGGTAGTTTCAATAGACTCTGTTCTTGCTATTTTTGATAATCAAAGAAAAGAAAACTTAAAAAACTCATTAGATAATATAAACAAAATCACTAATGAATTAAACGAATTACTTGATTCGGAAAATTCAAAACTTGCTAAGATTTTAAGTAATGCAGAATCCATTTCCAGCAACCTCAAAAACAATAACGAGCAAATTTCAAATATATTAACAAACTTCTCGAATATCAGCGATTCAATTGAACAAGCCAATATTAAAACAACTATTTTAAATGCCAATAAAACTTTAGCTGAATTTAGTCAGATTGCAAGTAAAATAAATAATGGAGAAGGTACGATTGGAATGTTAATCAATAATGATTCTTTGTATATTAACCTAAATAATCTTGCAGCAGATCTGGATAGTTTAATTATTGACTTAAATGAAAATCCGAATCGTTATGTTCATTTTTCTTTGTTTGGTAAAAAAGACAAAAAATAAAAGACAAAAAAGTCTTCTATTTGCTTAGACTAAATCTAAATTTCATTTTTTTGACGAATATTCATTTCAAAAATCATTTTGATAAAATTTTTGTTTAGTTAATTTTAATTAAACAATTAGTTAACAAAAGCTTAACACACAAAAAGCTCACTACGCTGATTATCTGACGTTTAACAAAAATAAAAAAAGTTTTAAAAATTAAAAGTCTGATACAAAAACCCATATATATTTTTTCAAAAAAACAACACATTTTAATTTTTTTTTTCCTTTTTTTTTAAACAAATTTGTTAAGGCAATTAAAAAAGTAGTGGAAAATTTTAAATGTTTATAAGTTAAATGGATACTAAAAACTATCATGAAATTTGGAGTAATTGTTTAAGAATTATCAAAGACAATGTCCCTTCAATTAGTTTCCGAACATGGTTTGAACCTATTGTTCCAATTAAATTAGAAGGAAATGTATTAACTATTCAAGTCCCAAGTCCTTTCTTTTATGAATATCTTGAAGAACAATATATAGATATTCTAAGAAAAACACTTCGTAAAGAATTAGGCGACAATGCTAAATTAGAGTATAGTGTTGTTATGGAAAACAGCATGTATTCAAACAACAAACCATTTACTGTAAAATTTCCAACAAACTACAAAACAGAATTAAAAAATAAACCTGTTACAGTACCCATTAGCTCTGAAGAAAAATCAATAAAAAATCCATTTATAATTCCTGGAATAAAAAAATTACATGTTGATCCCAGATTAAATCCTGATAATAGCTTTAATAATTTTGTTGAAGGTGAATGTAACAGACTTGCAAGATCTGCAGGAGATGCTGTTGGTGACAACCCGGGAGGAACTGCTTTTAATCCACTATTTTTATATGGTGATTCTGGTTTAGGTAAGACTCATTTATCACAAGCTATTGGAATTAAAGTAAAAGAACAATTTCCGGAAAAAACAGTTCTTTATGTTAATGCAAATAAATTCCAAACTCAATTTGTTGAATCAGTAAGAAATAATAACAGAAACGATTTCTTACACTTTTATCAAATGATAGATGTTTTAATTATTGATGATGTTCATGAATTTGCAGGAAAAGAAAAAACACAGGATATATTCTTCCACATATTTAATCAATTACACCAATCGGGAAAGCAATTAATTTTAACATCTGATAAAGCACCTGTTGAAATGCAAGGAATGGAGCAACGCTTGCTTTCAAGATTTAAATGGGGTTTATCAGCTGACTTACAAACTCCTGATTATGAAACTCGCAATGCAATATTACGTCAGAAAATTTATCATGACGGTATTGATATGCCAGATGAAGTAATTGAATACATTGCATCACACATTACAACAAATATTAGAGAATTAGAAGGTGCCTTAATATCATTATTGGCTCAATCAACCTTAAATAGGAAAGAGATCACTCTGGAATTAGCCAAGCAAATGATCGACAGATTAGTAAAAAATTCAAAGAAGGAAATTTCTATTGATTATATACAAAAAGTTGTCTGCGATTATTTCAGTTTAACTCCTGATTTATTACAATCAAAAACACGCAAACGAGAAATTGTTCAGGCACGCCAAATAGCAATGTATTTTTCTAAATCTATGACCAAATCATCCTTAGCTTCTATTGGGGCTATGATAGGTGGAAAAGATCATGCTACTGTGCTACATGCTTGTAAAACAGTAAATAATTTAATGGACACAGACAAACGTTTTAAAAGTCAGATAGAATCAATTGAAAAAAAGTTGAAAGTTTAAGTTAGTAAAAGGCTCTTAAAAAAAGAGCCTTTTTTATTACTAGCCTCTCTCCTTTGCACAGTCCTTTAACTCTAGAATATTTTTTGTTTTTCACTTCAATTATATCTTTTAAAAGAAAATTATTAAGTAAAATAAAATCTGCACAGAACAACTATCTAAAGTCGGTTACAAATCACGATGTTTAATAATTTTTTATAATTTTACTTCTTATAAATCATTTATTACACTTTGAGAATTAAAGATTACATACAATCATTTTTACTTTTTTTTCTATTTATTATTATAGGACTTCAGTATTCATGTCAAGAAAAATATAATAACAACATTATGTTATTTGCAGCTGGAGGCTCTATACTTCCAACCAACGAGGTTTGCGATTCTTTCACATCAATTTATAAGATAGAAACTGAAAGAAACTTTGCTGCTTCAGGGGTATTAGCCAGGCAGATTAAAGCCGGTGCCGAGGCTGATATTTATATCTCAGCAAACAAACAATGGATTGATTTTTTATGTGATAATGAATTATTAATTGAAAATTCTGTTTCGGAATTAGCTAAAAATAAACTTGTTGTAATTTGTCCAAAAAATAACGAAGTCAATCTTAATTTCACAAAAGAATTTGATATTAAATCAGCAATACACGATAAAATTTCAATGGGTGATCCAAAATATGTTCCGGTTGGCAAATATGCAAAACAAGCACTTGATTCTCTGGACTGGTATAATCAAATACGTACTAATATTATTTTAGCAAAAGATGTTACATCAGTTTTACATTATGTAGTGTTAGGTGAATGCGATTGGGGAATTGTATATTATTCTGAAGCCATAAAATCAAATAAAGTAAAAATTGCTTATGAGATTCCACAAGAATTATATGATCCGATTATTTTTTATATTGCACTCTTAAATGAAAATTATAATGTTCAGAAGTTATATCATTATTTTAAAAGCGAAACATCCAAAAAAAATTTGAATAAATACGGATTTATTACTGATAATTTATAATCTAATATGTTTAGTTCAGAAGAAATATCAGTCATTTTTTTGACCTTGAAGGTTGCACTAACAAGCACTTTACTAACATTGCCATTAGCGGTTTGGTTAGGCTGGATTCTTGCCAGAAAAAACTTTGCAGGAAAATTTTTGGTAGAAGGATTGGTAAATATTCCTTTAGTTGCTCCGCCTGTTGTAACGGGTTATTTATTATTAATCATATTAGGCAAAAACGGAATTATTGGCCATTGGCTTTATGAAACTATAGGTATAAAACTGGCATTCAATTTTGCAGCATTGATTATTGCTTCGGTTGTGGTTTCACTTCCACTAGCCGTTCGAAATACGAAATCGGCATTCGAGTTGGTTGATCCTAATTATGAAAAAGCATCCAGTTCGTTGGGAGCATCAAAAACCAGTACATTTTTCAGGGTTTATTTACCATTGGCATTCCCTGGAATTTTAAGTGGTGCTGTTTTAGCTTTTGCACGTAGCCTGGGAGAATTTGGTGCTACGATTTCATTTGCAGGAAATATATTGGGAAAAACACAAACTATTGCCTTAAATGTATATTCCAATATGCAAATTCCGGGCAAAGAAATGCAAGTAACCCGGCTTGTAATCATTTCTGTAATTATTTCACTTTTAGCCATTATTGCATCAGAATACCTGAATAAAAAGAAAAAATATTTTGTACGATGATTATCAGATTCGAATCGGTTGAACATAAATTGGAAAATAATCATTTTAGCTATGATTTTCAGACAGATAGTCCTATAACCGGAGTTTTTGGTCCTTCAGGTGCAGGAAAAACTACTTTATTCAATTTGTTGTCAGGAGTTGACACACCAAAAAAAGGTAAAATAAAGCTCGATTCTGAGGTTTTAGTTGATATAGAACAAGATCATATAATACAAGGTAAAAACCGAAATATTGGCTATGTTTTTCAAGAAAATTACCTGTTTCCACATCTTTCTGTAAAAAAGAATTTATTATATAGCAAACCTTATATCAAAAGTAAAACCCAATATATTTCATTTGAAGATATTGTAAGTCTTTTGGATATTGTTCCTTTGCTTAATAAAAAGCCAAGACAGCTTTCAGGTGGTGAGCGACAAAGGGTTGCTATTGGAAGAGCTCTTCTATCCCAACCCAGATTACTTTTACTCGATGAACCATTCTCGAATGTTGATTGTTCTAAAAGAAAACAAATTATTTCGTATTTACTTAGAATCAATAATCATTTTCAAATTCCAATGGTTATTATAAGTCATCATTTAGAAGATATTTTGAAACTAACACGCAAAATAGTAATTATTGAAAATGGTAAATCGACAGCTTCAGGTGATGCTTTTACGATAATAAAAAATGGTGAAAAACCAGAATTGGTTCGACCTAAAAAATTTCAAAACACTTTTGAAGTTACATTTAAAAGTTTTAATCAAACAGAAAATATTTACAATCTTATATTAAATCAAATTGTTGAAATTAAAGTCTCAAATCATTCCAGACTTTTAAATAAAGATATTAAACAAGGAACCAGAATTCAATTAAGCCTCAGACCTATAGATGTTGCACTGAGCCTTGAAAAACAAAAGGGAACAACAATACAAAATCAATTGAAAGGAGTCGTAAAACAAATTATTCATAATTATGAAGCTATTTTTTGTGTTGTAAATTGTGGATTTGAATTATTTGTGGAAATATCGCAAGGAATAATAAATAATTTATATCTGCACGAAGGACAAGAAATATACTGCCAGATTAAAGCTAACGATTTTGATGTGGTTCATGTTTACGATGAAATCGGAACGAGAAAAAATAAAACTGAATTAATTCAGAAATATTCTGAATCTACTGAATTAACTATAAATTAGAAAAATCTGAAATTTATTAACTTTTTATTATGATAACATTCATTCTAAATAATAAATTAATCCAAACTGAAAATCACCCGGGAACTACCCTACTCGATTTTATTCGTTACGAAATGAATTTACCGGGAACGAAGATTGGTTGTAGAGAAGGCGATTGCGGTGCCTGTACAGTTCTGGAAGGAATACTCGAAAATAATAAAGTAAAATACAAAAGCATTGTTTCTTGTTTAACTCCTATAGGAAATGTGCATGGAAAACATATTGTTACCATCGAAGGAATAAATATGAAAGAACTGACTTTGGTTCAGAATGCTTTTGTTGATCATGCAGCCACACAATGCGGTTTTTGTACACCGGGATTTGTGATGTCGCTTACCGGTCACAGCCTTTCTGAAAAGCCATCTGATAAAGAAAAAGCTATAGCTTCAATTAGTGGAAATATATGTCGATGTACCGGATACAAATCCATTGAAAAAGCTGCTGAAAGTATTTCTGAATTGCTAAAAATAAAAGATATTAATAACCCAATAAAGTGGTTAGTCGATAATAAACATTTACCGGAATATTTTCTTGAAATCGGAAAAAGATTGAATGAAATCGAAAAGAACCAATTTGAATCAACTGATAACGAACTAATTATTGGCGGTGGAACAGATTTAATGGTTCAAAAACCGGAAGAAATTGCAGAAACGGATATCAATTTATTTTACAACAGAAAAGACCTGAAAGGAATAAGAAAAGAAAAAGAATCAATTATTATTGGTTCTGCTTCTAACGCCAGTGAAATAATGAAATCATCTTTGATGAAGGAATATTTTCCGGATATAAAATCTCATTTTAAATTAATTTCATCGGAACAAATCCGTAATATGGGAACTATTGCAGGAAATTTTGTTAATGCTTCACCAATTGGCGATTTAAGCATCTTCTTTCTGGCTTTAAATGCTGATATCATTTTAAAAGAATCAAAAACTACACGAAGGTTACCTCTAAAAGATTTCTTTTTAGATTATAAAAAACTGAATCTTCAAAAAAACGAATACATTGAATCAGTTGTTATTCCAATTCCAAAAAATAGATTTTATTTCAATTTCGAAAAAGTTAGTAAACGAACACATTTAGATATTGCCAGCGTAAATACAGCAATTTATTTACAATTAAAAAATGATATGATTGAAGCATGTACTATGTCTGCTGGCGGTGTAAGTGCTGTACCAAAATATTTAAGTAATACATCAACTTATTTGATTGGTAAAAAAATTACCAATGGAACGATTATTAAAGCAAATGAAATAATTCAGGAGGAGATCTCTCCTATTAGTGATGTTCGCGGAAGTGCAGAATATAAACGATTGTTATTGCGACAATTACTTTTTGCACATTTTATAAAATTGTTTCCTGATAATATTTCCTTAAATGAATTATTAAGCTAAACGACGATTACTATGAAAAATATAGATTCAAAAAATCACGTTACGGGCAAATCTGTTTATGTAGATGATATTCCTGTTCAGATAAGAACATTATTTGGAGCTGTTTTTGGTTCACCCAAAGCACATGGTAAAATTATCAATCTTGATTTATCAGAAGCAGAATCATTAGAAGGAGTTGAAAAAATATTTACTTATAAAGATATCCCCGGGAAAAATCAGATTGGTGGTATAATAGAAGATGAGACCTTATTTGCTGAAAACGAAGTTGATTTCATAGGACAACCAATTGCATTTATTGTAGCTAAAAATGAGATAATTGCACGAAAAGCAGTAAAACTTATTAAAATTGATATTGAAGAACTGGAAGTTATTACTGACCCCAGAGAAGCTCAAGAAAAAGGACATTTATTGACACCTCCCAGAACTTTTAAAATGGGCGATATTACCAATGAATGGTCAAAATGCGATTACATTTTTGAAGGAAAAGTTGAAAACGGTGGACAGGAACATTTATATATAGAAACACAAAGTTCTTACGCTTATCCAATGGATAATGGAAGTATAAAAATTCATTCATCAACACAGGGAGCTACATTGGTTCAAAAAATTTCTGCTCAGGTTTTAGGTTTATCAATGCATCGAATTGAAGTTGATGTAGCACGATTGGGTGGAGCTTTTGGAGGAAAAGAGGATCAGGCAACAGCGTATGCTTGTATGGCTGCATTAGCAGCATACTTATTACAAAAACCTGTTAAAATAGCCTTGCATCGCCTAGACGATATGCAGATGACAGGAAAACGCCATCCTTATAGTTCTGATTTTAAAATTGGCTTAAACAAGGATTACAAAATTCTTGCTTTCAAAACCACAATGTACCAGAATGGCGGTGCTGCAAATGACTTATCACCGGCTATTATGGAACGTACCTTGTTTCATTCAACTAATGCCTATTATATTCCAAATACGGAAGTTACCGTTTATAGTTGCAAAACTAATCTGCCACCAAACACAGCATTTAGGGGATTTGGGGGACCACAGGGAATGTTTGTAATAGAAGCCGCAATAGCTAAGGCAGCTTGTCAGTTAAACATTCCAACAAGCGAAATTCAGAAGAAAAATTTTATTAAAGAAAACGATGAATTTCAATACGGTCAAATCGCTGAAAATGCAAATATTGATCATTGCTACAAAACGGCTGACAAGACCTATCGTATTGAACAGATTGAGCAGAAAATACAAGAATTCAATTCAAAAAATACAAATTATAAAAAAGGTATGGCAATAATGCCAATTTGTTTTGGTATTTCATTCACTAAAACTCCTATGAATCAAGCAAGAGCTCTTGTTCATATTTATCAGGATGGAAGTATCGGTATTAGTACCGGTGCTGTTGAAATGGGGCAAAGTGTTAACACCAAAATGATTCAGGTAGCAGCATCCGTTTTTTCTATTAATACGGAAAGAATAAAACTCGAATCAACCAATACAACTCGTGTTGCCAATACATCACCAACTGCTGCAAGCTCAGGGGCTGATTTAAACGGAAATGCTTTACGAATTGCCTGTAATACCCTTCTTGAAAGATTAAAAGGAACTGCAGCAAAAATGCTATCGTGTGATATTTCAGAACTTAGCATTGAGAATGAAACAATAATTCGGAACAATAAAAAAACTGAGATTTTTTGGGAACAATTGATAGAAACGGCATTTTTAGATCGGGTTTGTCTTACTGAGAATGGCCATTATATTACACCAATCATTCATTTCGATAAAACCAAAGAGAAAGGCCATCCCTTTGCATACCATGTTTATGGAATAGCTATTGTAACAGTTACTTTAGATTGTATTCGCGGAACCTACGAATTCGATGATGTAAAAATCGTTCACGATTTTGGAAACTGCATGAATACAATTATCGATCAGGGACAAATTGAAGGTGCTGTTGTACAAGGCATTGGCTGGATGACTATGGAAGAGCTATCTTACGCTAAAGATGGCAGATTATTGTCAAATAGCTTATCCACTTATAAAGTACCGGATATTTATTCTGTCCCTAAAAATATTGATATTACAGCCTTAAAAACTGAAGGACCGGAACTGGCTTTATTAAGATCAAAAGCAATTGGAGAACCACCGTTCATGTATGGAATTGGAGCCTACTTTGCATTAGCTAAGGCAATAAATGCATTCAATCCTAACTATAAAATTGAATTTGATTCACCACTAACTCCCGAAAAAGTTTTAATGAGATTGTATCAAAAATAAATTCCAAATTTTGGATTTCAAGTTTCAAATTAACATAAAATTTGAAACCTGAAACTAGAAACTATCTATACATCTATTTCAATCTCCACGACTGCCAGGTATTTTCAACATCGATACTTACATTTATTTTTGGGTTTTGCTCTTTGTTGTTTACCACCGATTTCCTGTTTACCTGTGTATTTATATAATCACCAAGTTCTTTGTACGAAACCTCCCCCTTGGTTTCCTGGATCTTTTTAAGCAGGAAGTAGGTAAATAAACCGTGTTGTTCTTCTTCGTAAGGATGAGCGGTTTGGCTACCCGATACAGCTGAAAATATTACAAGATTTCCTTTTAAGACTCCGGCTTTTGGTGCAATTCTTACACCACGACCGGAAGCAAGCATACCATCACGCGATCCACCGCTAAAACAAGCATCCAAAAATACAGTTACCTGTTGCGAAGGATATTCTGTAAGCTTGGCATATAGTTCATCTACTTTTATTGCCGTGCGGCTACGCGACGATGTTCCGTCTA
>JAIORB010000059.1 GCA_021108325.1 Bacteroidales bacterium
TCGACAAGTTTTTTGACGAATGGCGTGGTGATCTTGAACAGATAGATGATGTACTGATAATTGGGATGAGAATTTAGTAACACCTGAGTTTAATATTTAGGGATAAAAAGATATCTGATTCGAATATTTCATCAATTAGGTTTTTATTATCTTAAGATGTTTTTCTTATTAATAGTGTACAAGTTTATTTAATTAATTTATATTTTGAAAGTTAAAAATAATGTATATTTTTACATCCTGATTGCATATTTATACATGCCTAATATGAACAAAGAAAATCGCCTAAGCGCAATCAGGAAAATAATCACCAATCAAAAGATTAGTTCGCAGGAAGAACTTCTTAGGAAGCTTATCGATCTAGGATTTGAATTAACCCAAGCCACTTTATCACGTGATTTAAAACATTTAAAAGTTGGACGTATTCCTTCAAAAGATGGATTTACTTATGTTATTTCAAATGAATTTGTTCAATCAAATAACAAATTTGCTAATTCTCCTATTATATTAGGTTTCCGATCCATTGAGTTTTCAGGAAATGTTGCTGTAATTAAGACTTTACCTGCTTATTCGCACGCGGTTGCTGATGCTCTGGATAAAGCTGGAATTCATGAGATATTAGGTACTGTTGCCGGAAACGATACTATTATTGTTGTTATTCGAGATGGAATTAATCGTAAGCAAGTTATAAATGCAATTGTGAAATCATTACCCGAATTAAAAGAAAAATTAAGCTGATGTTAAACTTAAAAGCAATATATAAAATTGAAAATGAAATTAATTTTAAAAGACGGAACCGCTATTAGCGGTTCTTTTTTTGGACATCCGGGATCAGTGGCCGGTGAAGTTGTTTTTAATACTGCTATGACAGGTTATCCCGAAAGTTTATCAGACCCGTCATATAAGGGTCAAATACTTGTTCTTACGTATCCTCTCATAGGTAATTACGGCGTTCCAAAAGATATTATAGAAAACAATCTTCCCAAATTCCTGGAATCATCAAAAGTTCAAATCAGTGGGTTAATCATTGCTAATTATTCACCGGAATATAATCATTGGAACGCAACTAAAAGTTTAGGCGATTGGTTAAATGAAAATAAAGTTCCGGGTATGTTTGGGGTAGACACAAGAGCCTTAACTAAATTGATTCGTGAAAAAGGCGCTTTAAAAGGGAAGTTGATATATAAAAATCAGAATATTGATTTTTATGATCCGGATAAAGATAATCTGGTTGATCAGGTTTGCGCCAAAGAAAAGATAGTTTATGGCGATGGAAGGTATAAGATATTGTTAATTGATTGTGGTGTTAAAAACAATATAATCAGGCATGTATTAAAACGCGATACAACGGTGATAAGAGTTCCATGGAATTATAATTATTTAAATGAAGATTATGATGGTATATTAATTTCAAATGGACCGGGAAATCCGGAACATTGTATTGATACTATTGAAAACCTCACTAAGGCAATGGAAAATGAAAAACCAATATTTGGAATTTGTCTGGGGAATCAGCTTATGGCTTTGGCTTCAGGAGCTAAAACATATAAATTAAAATACGGACATCGAAGTCACAATCAGCCCGTAATAATGGCTAATTCGAATAAGTCATATATAACATCTCAAAATCATGGATATGCCATTGATCAGAAAACATTACCTTCAGATTGGGAGTCTCTTTTTGTAAACTTAAACGATGGAACAAACGAAGGAATAAGGCATCAATCAATGCCCTTTTTTTCTGTCCAATTTCATCCTGAAGCATCTGGCGGTCCAACAGACACAGAGTTTTTATTCGATGATTTTATTGATTTAGTTAAAAAATATAAAAAGTAGATGTATGCAAATTAATGTAAAAAAGGTTTTAATTCTTGGCTCAGGAGCTTTAAAAATAGGCGAAGCTGGTGAATTTGATTATTCCGGGTCACAGGCGTTAAAAGCCTTAAAAGAAGAAGGTGTAAAAACGGTTCTTATTAATCCGAATATTGCAACAGTTCAAACATCTGAGGGAATTGCCGATAAAATTTACTTTTATCCTGTAACACTTTATTTTGTTGAGAAAGTAATTAAAAAAGAAAAACCCGAAGGTGTACTTCTATCTTTTGGTGGACAAACTGCCTTGAATTGTGGTATAGAATTATACAAATCGGGAATATTTGAAAAATATAATATAGAGGTTTTGGGAACTCCAGTTCAAGCCATAATGGATACCGAAGATCGTGAGCTTTTTGTAAATAAATTGAACGAGATTGATGTAAAAACTCCAAAAAGCATTGCAGTAAATTTTGTTGCAGATGCAATAGAAGCTACTAAGGAAGTTGGATTCCCTGTTATTGTCCGTGCTGCTTATGCTTTAGGTGGAATGGGAAGTGGATTTTGCTCTAACAACAAAGAACTTGAGAGTTTAGCTAATAATGCATTTTCATATACTTCTCAAATTTTAGTTGAAGAATCAATAAAAGGATGGAAAGAAGTTGAGTATGAGGTTGTACGTGATAAATACGATAATTGTATTACAGTTTGTAATATGGAAAACTTTGATCCATTGGGAATTCATACTGGTGAAAGCATTGTGGTTGCACCATCGCAAACATTAACAAATACGGAATATCACAAATTACGCTCATTATCCATTAAGATAATCAGGCATATAGGTATTGTTGGCGAGTGTAATGTGCAATACGCTCTCGACCCCAATTCGGAAGATTATCGTGTTATTGAGGTGAACGCGCGATTATCACGATCAAGTGCTTTGGCATCTAAAGCTACCGGTTATCCTTTAGCTTTTGTTGCTGCTAAATTAGGATTAGGTTATGGCTTACACGAACTTAAAAATTCAATTACTAAAACAACAACTGCCCTTTTTGAGCCCGCACTGGATTATATCGTATGTAAAATTCCACGCTGGGATTTGAATAAATTCACAGGAGTATCCAAGCAAATTGGTAGCAGTATGAAAAGTGTTGGCGAAATCATGTCGATTGGGCGTACTTTCGAAGAAGCTATTCAGAAAGGTTTACGAATGATAGGGGAGGGAATGCATGGATTTGTTGCCAATAAAGAAATTAAGATTGCTAATATAGATAAAGAACTTGCTGAACCAACTGATAAACGAATTTTTGTAATAGCCAAAGCCATAAGGGAAGGTTATTCTATTGAAAAGATTCATCAGTTAACAAAAATAGATAATTGGTTTTTATATAAACTCAAAAATATTTTTGATATTGAAAATCAACTTTATGATTATGGAAACTTGAATGATCTTCCTAAAGAAATCCTGATTAAATCAAAACAATCCGGCTTTTCAGATTTTCAGATTGCACGACTAATTTTTAATAGCGACGATAAGGATATTGAAATCGACTTGATGAAAGTTCGTAATTTCAGAATTGAAAATAAAATTACACCGTTTGTTAAGCAGATCGATACTTTGGCTGCCGAATATCCTGCCCAAACAAATTACTTGTATCTTACATATAATGGAACAGAGCATGATGTTGAGTTTGTAAACGATAAAAAATCCGTAATTGTGTTGGGTTCGGGTGCGTATCGAATTGGAAGTAGTGTGGAGTTTGATTGGTGCAGTGTGAATGCCATAAATACTATAAAGAAAAACAATCTGCGATCAATCATAATTAACTATAATCCCGAAACAGTAAGTACAGATTATGATGTTTGTGATCGTTTATATTTTGATGAGTTGACTTTCGAAAGGGTTATGGATATTATTGATTTGGAAAATCCAAAAGGAACAATCGTTTCTGTGGGAGGTCAGATACCGAATAATTTAGCAATGAGATTAGATAAAAGTCAGATTAATATTCTTGGAACATCAGCAAATAGTATTGATAATGCAGAGGATCGACATAAATTCTCAAGTATGCTTGACAATTTAAAAATTGATCAACCTCGATGGAAGGAGCTAACGAGTATAGAAGATATTTACCTATTTGTTGATCAGGTTGGTTTCCCTGTTTTAATTCGACCATCATACGTACTTTCCGGTGCTGCAATGAATGTGGTTTCAAATAAAGATGAACTTAAGCATTTCTTAACTTTAGCTGCAAATGTTTCAAAAAAGTACCCTGTTGTAGTATCCGAGTTTATCGAAGAAGCCAAAGAAGTTGAAATGGATGCCGTTGCAAAAAATGGTGAGATAATAGTTTATGCCATATCAGAGCATGTAGAATTTGCAGGTGTACACTCAGGTGATGCCACAATTGTATTTCCTGCGCAAAAAATATATATAGAGACTATAAAACGTATTAAAAAGATTACAAGACAAATAGCCAAAGAATTGAATATTACCGGACCTTTCAATATTCAATTTTTAGCTAAAGATAATGATATAAAGGTTATTGAGTGTAACCTGAGGGCTTCGCGAAGTTTTCCGTTTGTATCGAAAGTGCTAAAAACCAACTTTATTGACTTGGCAACCGAAGCGATGTTAGGACTAAATGTAGAAAAACCACAAAAATCAATTTTCGATTTAGATTATGTTGGTGTTAAAGCTTCGCAATTTTCATTTTCACGTTTACTGAAAGTGGATCCGGTGTTAGGTGTTGAAATGGTATCAACGGGCGAAGTGGGATGTATTGGCGAAAATTATTATGAAGCAATATTAACAGCTATGCTTTCGGTTGGTTATAAAATTCCCAAAAGGAATATCTTAATATCTTCCGGTCCGCCTCGTTCAAAGATTGAATTACTCGAAAGTTCACGAATGCTTCATAAAAAAGGATATAATCTGTATGCTACCGGAGGAACTCAGAAATTTCTTGAGCTGCATGGTGTACCTGCAACAATGCTCCATTGGCCCGATGAAGATCAAAAACCAAATGTGTTGGATTTTCTTAAAGCAAAGGAAATTGACATGGTAATTAATATTCCAAAAGATCTTTCGAAAAATGAGCTGTATAATGATTATACAATTCGTAGAAGTGCTATAGATTTTAATATTCCGCTTATTACAAATGCTCGATTAGCAAGTGCTTTTATTTATGCAATTTGTAAGTATGATTTAGAGAAACTTGAAATTAAAAGTTGGGATGAGTATTAAATTACAAGACCTTGAAGGGTTTTAAAACCTTCAAGGTCTGATCTTTATTGATTAAAAATGAATACTTCTTCTATAGTACTTTCAAAAACTTTCGAAATGTCATGAGCAAGTTTAAGAGATGGATTATACTTCCCCTTTTCAAGGAAAACAATGGTTTCGCGTCTTACTCCAACTTTTTGAGCTAATTCAAGTTGAGTTAAGTTAAATCGGGCTCGTAATTCTTTAATCCTGTTATTCATTGATATTTCCTTTAAAATAATAATAGAAATAAAAACCTGCAAACAGTAAAGCCATACCTATAATCCCATAACCAAAAAATGATTCTGCTTCACGTCCGCTTTCATTTTGGATATATGATATAATAAGCCATAAAAATAATGATACAAAGAATGATTTTGAAGCTGCTTTTTGTTCTATCTTTTTAGAAAGTTCATCTTCGGCCGGTAGACCTTGTTTGGTATTACGAAATCTTCTGATTGCAAAAAATATCCCAAAAGCAAATAAGATGATTATGACACCAATATGAATATACTCAGAGATTAAAGCCGTATCACTTTTTATGGCTTCTGTTTGATAGATCCAAATCCCAACAATTATTACAATCATTGTAATAATGAATAGTGGTAAATAAATTTTTTTCATAATATAGAAGTTAAGTTAACATTATCTAACAAAAAGTTATGTAAATACAACACAAAGTTAGAAATAAATAACATAAATACAAATAATTATATTTTTTTTTGTTGAGAATAATATTTGTGTCTGTTATTGTGTTGTTTTATAGTTAATTAATTGTATAAGTATTTTAGAATTTATAATTTGCATAACATCAAAAAACATGACGATGAAAAAAAATATTTTTTTGGGGATAATTGTAAATATGTTAATATTTCAATTATCTGTAAATGGACAAATCTCAAATAGTGAAAGTATAAATTTAAATAATAATGAATACCACTTATACCCTGAAATGAATGAAGATTTACCTAAATTATCTTCTCCATTTATAAAAGACGGCATGGAACTGATAATTAGTTTTACTAATGACGATACATATTATATTTTCCCGGTTAACATTGAAAATGGGAAAAATATTAATTACCAAGATGGCATTTGGTATGAGAAAGGTAAGCAGTTAACTGTTGATTCTGTTGATTTTCCAATCTTAGCAAGTAAAGGAACTCATTCAATTTTAGAATTGGAAAAATGTAATACTATTACAGGAAAACTTATTTCTGAAATAACTACTATAGCACGACCTGGTAATTTTTCTGGAATTGGTTTTATTGCAGAAGATGAAACAATCATTTCGGTTTTAAAAGGAGATAATTTATTGGTAGAGAAATTGAATTTGAAACATATTCAATTAGCAAGACCTTTATTTCATGTGTATAATATGATGATAATTCTCGCTAAGGATAAAAAACCAATTCCCAAATTGTCAAACACGAAAGGAATTTATTATAATGAACATAAAATATATTTAAATTGGAAAGGTGCTAAAGGCTGGCAAAATTCAATATTTAATGATGAGATTTTGGGGTATTGGGAAATTGAAATATGGAGGAATATTACAAAAAATGAATTAAATTTTTTAAAACAGGAATATTCAGATTTGAGTGAAAAAGAATTTGAAAATTTAGTAAAAAAACTCTCATATATGCATATTGGTGAAATGGTGCCATATTATATTACCCGCTATGGTTTTTACGAAGGTCATACAGATTATCGTGCAGACCCTATCGCTATTTCGTTTATTTTTGGATTAAAATCAATTCAGGAAATTAATAGTACGTTTAATGGAGATATCTATAATACTTTAATAAACCATTTTAAAGAATAATTATAGATTTAATCCTTAGATTAATAATTCTTTTATTTCTTCAATTTTACTAATTCTCTCAAATGAATAAGTTTTACTTTTTTCATTTATGTATTCGTAAAGTTGAAGTGTTTTTTTAAGATAGTTGTTTTTGGATTGAGATTGATCATTTCCTAATGTAAAAAGTAAATCAGCAAGTAATTCTATATTTTCAAAACTATATCCTTTATTCTGTATTAAAACTTTATCAAAATCTTTTATTGAGAACTCCAATATCTCATTAATATTAAATCCTGAGTTCTCAACAAGCTCACGATTTATTAATTCTATAGTTTCTTCATAATTTTCAACTGAATTTGATGGAATCAGCTTGCCTATTAAGTATCTTAACAGAGTGCTGATTTTTTCAATTTCTCGTAAAATAAAATCTTTTTGTTGCATTGTCTATATAGGGTAAAATGATTCTTTTTAATCTTAATAAAACATCTAATAAACTAATTTAAACAATAATGTTCAAATATTTAATATTATTTCTTTTTTTTAGCTTATTACATTTAAATAGCGACTCTCAAGAAGTTAAAATTCACTATTTAGGCCATTCTGCTTTTGTTATACAATTCGATAATGATATAACCGTTGTTACTGATTATGGAAAGCCAAATGCATGGAAGGAGTGGGGGTGGGATAGCCCAATTCATAATATAGGGGATTTAATTCCAGATGTAATGGTTTATTCTCATTTGCATGAAGACCATTATGATTCAACTAGAATTCCCAAAGGTGTAAAGCATATTTTGAATAATGGAGAAGGCTTAGAACTTAAAGATTTAAATATTATACCAATTCCAACCTGCGAAAATCAATTTGGGATATTTGATAACACAAGTTATTTATTTACATATAAAGAATTTAATATATTACATACCGGAGATATTCAGGGAATGATTGCAAATATTGAAAACGATTCTGTTGCTGATTATTTCAAAAAGAACTATCCCGAAAATATTGATTTATTGATTATGCCTATCGAAGGCAAAATAAAATATATTCCACAAGCTGAAAAGTTTATTCGTTTACTTAATCCTAAAAGAGTTATTCCAACTCATAATTGGAGCCAGGAATATTTGGATGAGTTTATAACATATTTGGAGGAGAAGAATAGAGTACATAATGTTTATAAAACTCTATATATAGGCAAACCAGTATATGATCTTCCTGTTTTCTCTAATGACAATACGATTAAAATAATCCTTCTGAAAAAATCTCAATATATATTAAATTATTTAAGTCTCTGATTAAAATGTTGACGATAAGTAGTCCCTATTGGTAAAATTTTGCTGCCTATTTTAACCCTGTATTTTTCGTATTGATCTAGATAATCCAAATTAATTATAAAAGTTTTATGAATTCTTAAGAATTTATCCTTAGGTAATAATTCAATAATTTGATTTAAGCTAAAATATGTGGTTATTTTTTTATCAATAGTATATACTTGCACGTAATTTCCAATACTTTCAATGTATTGAATATCCTTGATTAGGGTTTTGTAAACTGTTTTATTGCTTTTTAAATGTAAATATTCATTTTTATTTGTGTTTTTTTCTCCATTAAGTGATTCAATATTTTTTGGTAAAAAACTTTTATAAGCTTTGTTAGCAGCTTTTAAAAAACGATCAAATTCAATTGGTTTCAATAAATAATCGACTACATTAAAATTAAAACTTTCAAGAGCAAATTCACTATAAGCAGTAATAAATATAACTAAAGGATCTTTATTTAATGATTTTAAAACCTGAAGCCCACTAATATCAGGCATATATATATCAAGAAAAATTAAATCAATATCATTGTTTTCGCAAAAATGCACAGCTTTAACAGGATCCTGAAAAGAACCTTTTAGATTTAAAAACTCAATTTTATTAATGTAGCCATTAATCAAGTTTAAAGCATTTAATTCATCATCAATCGTAATACAATTCATAATTTAAATGATTAACAATTAATTCTCAAATATATATTGAAATCAGTAGAACTATCATTTATTGTTAGTAGGTGTTTTGTTGGATAATAGTGTTCAAGTCTACGTTTAACATTGTCTAAACCAATTCCGGAATCAATTCTATTACCGGATTTGTTTTTAAAATTTGATACTTTAAACTCAATATAATTATCGAAAACATCTAATTCTATTTTTATGATTGATTTATTATTCAAACTGATACCATATTTAAATGCATTTTCCACAAACATTATAAAAATAAATGGTGATATTAATTTTGATTCGATGTTTCCATTAATTGTAAAATATACTTTTAACTTATAATTTCCTGTAAATCTTATTTCTTGCAATTTAATATAATTGTTAATATACTCTACTTCATTTTTTAAAAATACCTTGTCATTTTTGCTTGTATATATATTATATCTCATTAAACAAGATAATTTAGATATTCCATCAGCTATAGCTTGGTCATCATTTTCAATAGCTAAAGAATATAAATTATTTAAAACATTAAATAAAAAATGTGGATTTATTTGATATTGAAGTATTTCCAATTCATTTTTTAAATTCTGCTTTTCTAAAACAATTTTTTTGTGCTCCGTAAAATACCATTGTTTCATAATTTTAATAATCGATGCAATTGAGGTGAACAAAAACATTTCTAACCAAAATATAATAATTCCGATATTAAAGAATTTAGGTTTTTCACTCAATGCGTACAATGATTGAAAACGACTCAAAACATAAAATCTACGTACTAAACCTAATATAATTATGACTATAATTAAGAAAATTATAAAAAGAAATATTCGTTTTTTATTGAGAAAATGTGGTATAAAAATATATAGTGTAAAATACACAGATATTAACATATATGGTAAGAGGGAAAAACACTGCTTTAAAACAAAAATATAATTAGATTTTAATAACGTGCCATAAACAAATAGAGAAACCAGGAAATATAAAACCCAAAATAATATATGAAGCCCAATTCTTTTCAATAATTTATTATTTACATTCACTTTCCTCATTTTAAGTAATAAAGTGTAAAGATATTGATATTTCTATTCTTGGATATAAATTTTATTTTAATAAATACTAAAATTATATGAATGCATTTTATATAAAAAACGAATCCATTTACATAAAAGTTAATAATAGTGGTATAAAATAATTCTATAATAATTTAAAAAGCAGCTTCTTTGAATATGTATTCATATAAATATTTTATGTTATGAAAAGAAAAGTACTCTATTTTTTGTTCTTATTCTCGATTATTGGAAATTTTTCATTTGCACAAAGAGAATTTAAAGAAAACGTTATTACTTATAACCAAACTAATGTTTCAGGATTATTTATTGCAGATATAAATAAGGATAATCAAAATGATATTATTTCTACTTCGTTTGACAATGATGTGGCCTGGTGGGAAAACAAAGATAACGCAGCAAGTTGGACAAAACACATTATTGATAATACATTTAACGGGGCATTATATGTTTATGTAAGCGATATTAATAATGATAGTTTCGCAGATGTTATTGTTACGGGAGCAAATACCGATTGTAATAGTGTTGTTTGGTACAAAAACAACGGGACTGATTTTGAGACATGGGATAGAATTATAATATCGGACAGTTTAGCAAATGGTCACGGAATATATGCCGGTGATATTGATAATGACGGTGATGTTGACGTAATAGCTACATCACAAGGAGATGGTAAAATATCCTGGTTTGAAAATATTGCAGGCAATGGCGATGGTTCAGAATGGGCAGAACATATAGCAATCGATAATTTCCCATCTTCACAGGCAGTATGTGTAGCAGATATTAATAACGATGGTAATTTAGATATAATTGGAGCTTCAAGTGAAGACAATCTAATAAAATGTCTCATAAATAGTGGTGAGGAAACAATCCAGTGGACAGAAATTCTTATTGATGATGAGATGCTTTTACCTCACTGGGTTGATACTATTGATATGGATAACGATGGAGATGTTGACATTTATGCTTCCGGTTATTTTTCGCATGAGATATCATGGTACGAGAATGATTTAGAAAATAATGATTGGATAAAGCACAAAATAATTACAGGTTTTACATATACTTTAGCTGTACATGCAGGAGATTTAGATAACGACGAAGATATTGATTTTATTGGAACAACAGCTGGTGCATCTAAAGTAATATATTGCAAAAATAATGGAGATAATATATCCTTTGAAAGACATACTATTGGAACTAATTATACAGGTGCATGGCCGGTTTATATTGGTGATTTAAATAACGATGATTATTTAGATGTTGTTGCAGGAGCTCAAGGGTCAGGTAAGATTGCATGGTTTAAAAATGATTCTGTTACTGCCGTTTCAATTGTTGATATAGTTGAACCCCTAGGTATTAATATTACTGTTTTTCCAAATCCTGCTAACGAGAAGATTAACATAAAATTAAATTTATCTGAAAAATCAAAAGTGGATATTGGTCTTTATGATTTTGAAGGGAGTAAGATAAAAACCATAGAGAATAATAATTATGAAAAAGGTACTTATGAAAATTCCTTGACTGTAAGCGAAATAATCCCTGGAATATATTTCTTGCGATTTATAATTAATAATCATATCTGTACAAAAAAAATTATAATAAGTTAAATGAAAATATCTAAATTATGAACAATAGATTTATTGTATGTCTAATGGTAGTTGTCATATGTCTAGCGAGTTGTGAACGTAATGACGACGAAGATAATTTTGAGCCGGAAATACCGAATAAATACATACTTGAAAATATTATTACAAATGATGCAAGTTTGATAGGATTTAATAGTTTTCAAGCTAACTGGTCCAGAATTGATAGTGCAGAATTTTATGAACTTGAACTTTCGAAGCAATCAAACTTTAACACTATTGATAGCATAATTGGGATTACTGATTCAAAAGTAAATTATTACCAATTTAGAAGTTTAAAGCCTGATTCAGTTTATTATTATCGAATACGGTATTTTAAAGATGACTCTTGTTCTAATTACAGCAATATTATTAGGGTTCAGGTTAACAGAGAAAACATTAATATTAGCTACTTAACTCACGACAATATTTTATTGAAAGGACGTATTCACAAAAAGGTCAATATTGAAGAAAGAACACCGGCAGTAATCTTTATTCACGAAGCGATGTCTGATAAAAATGAATGGATTAATCATGAATTTTTTAAGCGATATGTTGATTCAGGATTTGTTTCTTTTGCCTTTGATGTAACAGGACATGGAGAATCCGGTGGTATAATTGATTTTCCGAAATTTAGGATAGATACTAATATCTTACCAAAGGATTTTAAAGTATCATTAAAGTATCTTCAATCGTTAGATTATGTTGATCAAAACCGAATAGGAGTTTATGGAGGAAGTATGGGAGCTTTTATGGGAGTGGGAGCATCTGCATTTTCTGAAATAAAAGCTGTTGTGGCATTAACCTGTCCGTATCAGCATATTGTTAATTTATACGATATTACAAACATTAATTCTGTTTTTTATATTGCTGGAGAACTGGATGGGGATTTTCCTGGTGATGCTCAAAAGTTATATAACATAACAAAAGGCCCGAAAAAAATAGAAATTGTGGAGGGTAGTTCATATCATGGAGTTACTTTATTATATACATCAACTGAATTAAAAAATGAAGCCTTTAATTGGATATATAATTCTTTAGAATTTTAAATTTATTTTTTTTACTTTAGGGTTTCAACTATTAATATCCTTGTTTTTCCGGTTCACTTTTTTGAACAAAATAATGAATAGGGTTTTTAATAAAATCAGGTCAATTTGTCCTGCTGCATCAGAAACAGTTGCATTTATTAGATTATTTTCAATTCTCTTAATATGCCTTTTGTTATCTTGATTCGTATATTTTTCCTAAATCGCTAAAATCATTGACAAGTACATTTAGAGTTAAAGAGGTTGAATCTTAAATCGGATTAAAGAAAATAAGATGTTTTTATCTTAAATAATAAACATATTCGCTATTTTTGCGTTTAACTATTTGAAATGAAACGATTCTTAGTAACTATATTGTCTTTATTTTATTTGCTGCTTTCTACAAGTGCTGCTATAAACATACATTATTGTGGCGGAGAATTGGAAAGTATTAAAGTAAATTCTAATCCTGTAAGTTGTTGTTGTGGCGATATGGAAATGTCAAATTCCTGTTGTCAGGATGAAAAACTTATATTGGAATTAGATGTGGATCAACAAATAGTTTCATTTACTAATATTATTCCTGAGAATTTATTTGCGATTGTTTATATATCATATGGATTCGATTTTATTCGGGAGCCTGAGATCGAAGAAATAAATATCAGGAATTATAATATTCCACCACCTAAATTAGAACCAATCTGGTTAATAAACTGTACACTTACTTATTACGGATAATTTATAAGTTTCTCATATTTATTTAGATAATTATACCATTATCTAAAATATTTTTATTTGTAAACTTATAAATTAAGAAATCATGAAAACAATAATAAAATTAATATTATCCGTAATTTTTATATCAATATTTACTCTTAACATAACAGCACAAGAAAAGGCTTCAAAAATTGATACTGTAAAATTTGAAGTAAAAGGTGTTTGTGGTTTATGTAAAGATCGTATCGAAAACGCAGCACTTATAAAAGGAGTAAAGTGGGTTGAATGGGACAAGTCAACTGATACTTTAACTGTTATTTATCGTTTTGAAAAAACAAAACTATACGATATTCATAAATCTATAGCCGAAGCAGGACATACTACTGATATGGTTGAATGTAATATCGATGCATATAATAAACTGCCCGCATGTTGTGCCTATATGGGTGATGCTAAAAAGCATTAATAATGCAACGAATATTTTTAGCAGTTTTGTTCGGAATCCTTTTTCAAAGTCTTTGGGCACAACAAGACATTACTTATTTAAAAGGAAAAGTAACTGAGCAAATTGAAAGTAAAGAATTGCCTGTTATTGGAGCGAATGTATACTGGAATAATACTACAGTTGGTACTACTACCGATGTTAATGGAAATTTTAAACTAAGCAAACTAAAAACAAATAACCAACTGGTAATTAGTTATGTCGGGTACAGGAGCGATACGGTTATTATTAATAATCAGGATTTTTTGGCGGTAGCTTTAAAAAATTCAGTTGATCTTAATGAAGTTACAGTTACATACAGAAGAAAAGCTACTGAAGTAAGTTTATTAGATCCATTAAATACGAATGTAATTGGAGGGAAGGAACTTTTAAAAGCTGCATGTTGTAACTTAAGTGAAAGTTTTGAGACAAATCCTTCGGTGGATGTTTCGTTTACTGATGCTGTTACCGGAACACGTCAGATTCAAATGCTGGGATTAGCCGGTCCGTATATACAAATTACACGTGAAAATATGCCAGATATTCGTGGATTATCTGCGGTTTATGGTCTTACATATATTCCTGGTCCCTGGATTGAAAGTATTAATTTGAATAAAGGTGCAGGGTCTGTTGTAAATGGTTATGAAAGTATAACTGGTCAAATTGATGTAAATCTTAAACATCCTGAAAGCATGGATAAATTGCACCTGAATGTTTATGGAAATCAAAAGGGCAGAATAGAGCTAAATGCAAATATTCAAGCTGATGTTGGGGAAAAGTTTGAAACAGCCTTGCTTTTGCACGGAATGAATAATTCGTTTAAAGACGATCATAACGGAGATAATTTTCTGGATCATACTATGGGAGAACAATATGTTTTATTAAATCGCTGGGAATTACATAACAATAAAGGCATTCATTTTCAAGTGGGAGTGAAAGGAACATATGTTGATAAAACAGGAGGAGAGATAGATTTTGATCCTGACATAGATGAAGGCACAACAAATTCGTGGGGAATGAATATACATACCGAAAGATATGAGGGTTGGGCTAAACTGGGTAAGGTTAATATTGAAAAACCCTGGCAGAGTGTAGGATTCCAAATATCAGGAGCAACACATAAGCAAACTTCGTATTTTGGTTTAAGCAATTATGATGCAAGCCAGAATACCTTTTACGCGAACTTATTGTATCAATCAATTATAAAAAATACAAATCATAAATTTAAAACTGGTATAAGCTTTCAATATGATGATTATAAAGAATTATTGAATATGGTAAATTTTGATCGAATTGAATCAGTACCAGGAGCATTTTTTGAATACACTTATCATTATTTGGAAAAATTCAATGCAATTATAGGATTCCGGGGCGATTATCATAATGAATATGGTGCTTTTGTTACACCGAGGGTTCATTTAAGATATTCGATTAATGATAATACAACATTACGGGTTTCGGGTGGTCGTGGTCAACGATCAGCTAATATAATTTCTGAAAACACAGGGATTTTAGCAAGTTCCAGACAGTTTATTATAAATGGAGACGGAAGTGATAAGCCGTATGGTTTAGATCCTGAAATAGCATGGAATTATGGGTTAAACCTGACATATAAATTTACTCTGGATTATAGAAATGGCTTTGTGAGTATTGATTTTTACCGTACAGATTTTCAAAATCAGATCGTAGTTGATTTAGATCAAAATCCACAACAAGCTATATTCTATAATTTGGATGGAGAATCATATTCTAATAGTTTTCAGGCACAATTTGATTACGAGTTGGTAAATCGGCTCGATTTTAGAATTGCATATCGTTGGTACGATGTGAAAACAACTTATAACGGAAATTTAAAAGAAAAGCCATTGGTAGCTGAGCATAGAGCATTTATAAATTTGGCTTACGAAACTAAAATGTATTGGAAATTTGATTATACTATAAACTGGCAGGGACAAAAAAGAATTCCTGATATGTCGACAAATCCTGTAGAATATCAATTGGATTCATATTCTCCGAATTTCTTTTTGATGAATGCCCAAATAAGCAAAAGCTGGCAGCATAGCTTTGATCTTTATGCCGGGATAGAAAATTTATTAAATTATGAACAAAAAGACCCGATATTAGCAAGCGATCAGCCTTTTAGTCAATATTTTGACAGCTCATTAATTTGGGGACAGGTAACAGGAAGAAATGTGTACTTTGGTATGAGGTATAACATTAAATAAAAAAAGCCCACTAAAGTGGGTTTTTTTTATTTTACGTTAAGAGTAATGTAAAAAAGAATGTACTTCCTGAGTCTTCTTCACTTTCAACCCGGATTGTACCACCGTTTTTTTCTACCAACTCTTTACAAAGAATTAATCCAAGACCAGTGCCTTTTTCCTTTTCGGTTCCGTAAGTTGAAAAAGAAGTTTCTATTTTAAAAAGTTTATCAATGTTTTCCTCTGAAATACCAACACCCTTATCTTTAATTGATATTTCTATTGTATTGCTATTTTTTAATATTTTAGAATTAATTTCAATTTGACTGTTTTTATGCGAGAATTTAATAGAGTTTGAAAGTAAGTTACGCATTACGGTTTTTATAGAATCTGCATTAATATCAACATTTATATCATTAATTTGTGTTTTTATTTCGATATTTTTTTCTCTTGCTTTTTCCTCAACTATTTCAATAGAATTTTTTGCTAGTGTCCTTAGGTTTATGCTTTTAATTGAGAATTCAAGTGTGTTCATTTGAATTTGTGCCCATAATAACAAATCTTCAAGTAAACTATTTGTTTTAGACGATAGTCGTGTTAAAATATTTAGATAATCGAGTTTTTCATTATTTGAAATATCGTTAAAGTTTTCTTTTAATAAACTAAGCAATTGCATGAAACTACCAATTGGACCTTTTAAGTCATGAGCAATTACTGAGAAGAACATATTTTTTGTGGCATTAGCCTGCGATAATTCCTTTTCTGATTTAATTAAAGCATCTTCAGTTTTCTTTCTTTCAGTAATGTCTTCTTTTATTGCTAAGTATTTAATAATATTTCCTTTTTTATCAATAATTGGTGATATGGATGCCAGTTCCCAGTAATTAGTACCATCTTTACGTTTGTTCAAAAACTCTCCTCTCCAAATTTTACCTGATGATATTGTTTCCCACAATTCTTTATAATCTCCGGAAACAGTATGCTCTGTTTTTAAGATTCTAGGATTTTTGCCTATTGCTTCGTCGTAAGTATAACCTGTAACATCTGTAAATTTTTGATTTACATATTCTATATTTCCATCCAAATTGGTTATAACAACTGATGCAGGACTTTGGGTAATAGCTGTTGATAAAGAAAGAATTTCTTTTTCAATATTTTTTCGTTTGGTTACATCCCTTAGTGCTACAACTCTATATTCTTTATTATCAATTAATACATTTTTTACCTCAATCTCAGCTATAAAAGTAGATTTATTTTTTCGAATTATTGTAAGTTCATAGATGCCTGAATATTGTCTCTCCAAGTTTTCTTTGGCTAATTTTTGTGAATCTGGGTGAATAAATTTAAAAACGTTTGTGCCTATCAAATAATCAGCATCATAACCTGTCATTTTTTGAATGGCTGGATTAGTATCTATAATTATTCCATTATCATGTATAATTATTCCCTCAATCGTAAGATTGGCAAGGATTTTATATCTTGCCTGACTTTCTTTAAGTGCTTCTTCCGCTTTCTTCTTTTCAGAAATATCTTCTAAAATGCCATCGAAGTAGATTATATTTCCACTGGCATCTTTAACTGTTGTCATAGTATCTCTGGCAATTATTGTATTACCACTTTTGGTTTTTAGGCTTATTTCCTGACATGAAGTATTTGAAGTTTTTGTTAGTAGTTTGAGTTGAGATTCTCGTTCTTTACTGATTACATATAAGTCTTTAACAGAAATGTTTATAATTTCTTCTATGCTGTATTCAAGCATATTGGCAAGAGCAGTATTAGCATATATAATTTTACCATCAAGGGTTGTTCTGTAAATTCCTACCGGCAAATGATCTGTCAGGTGGCTAACAGTATCTTTCTCACGATTTATATAATCACTATATTTTGGATGATCTGACATATTTTAAATATTATCAGTTTATTGTGATTGTACGAATATTTAAAATAACGGTTTCAGTGTATGTGTAAGAAAACCGGCTGTTAATCAAAAAAACACACGCTGTAATGGATAATATCAGGTGTTTTGGTTCTAATTTGGGAATTGCAAGATAAAAGTAGATCCATTATTTGCCTCAGAAATAACTTCGATATTTATTTTATGATAATCGCATATTTTTTTAGATAAGGCCAGACCAAGCCCATAACTATCTTTGGTTTCACTGGAATTTTTAAATCTTGAAAATATGTGAGGAATATTATCTTTTTGTATTCCGATACCGGTATCAGTAATTTTTACCAGAAACTGATGATTTTCAATCAAGGTTTCAATACTAATATATCCTTTATCAGTATATCTTATTGCATTATTTATGAAATTATAGAATAATGTAAACAGTAAATTATCATTCCCTGTAAAAACAAAATTTTTTGCTTTAAATTTTATTTTTAAGCCTAAACCTTTAGCGGTAACTTTATCTTCAATTTCTTCAATAACATTCTTAAGTGTTGTCGTTATCTTAACTTTTTCAGTTAATATATATTCTTCGTTTTCAATTCTCGACATCATAAGCAGGGTTCTAACAAGATTGGTTAACCTTCGAAGAGTTTTTTTTGATTCAAAGATTTTTATCATATCCTTTTCTGGCAATGAACTTTCATGTAAAATATTATCGAGTTTACTTTGAATAATACTTACAGGAGTAAGTAATTCATGCGAGACATTACTTATATAATCACGCTCATCGTTGAATGCTGCTTCAATTTTTCGCATTAATGAGTGTATTGTTTCATCAAGATATGCGAAATCGGAAGTTGAAGTTTTGACAGATCTATAATCAAATGATGCCGGATGATTCGTTGATTTTAATTTTTTAACAATCTTTTCAAGAGGTCTAAGTAAATATTGAATAAAGGAAAGATCAAGTATTAAAGTAAGTGATATTACAATAATCAGGAAAATAAATGTAAAGCGTTTCAGATTTTGCTCAAAACGATATATGGTCGATATACTTTTACCAATTTCAATTAAATAATTATTTCCATTTTCTTCAATCGAATAACTTAAAACCCGGTAATCAACGAGTTCATCTTCTATAATACGTTGAGAGTATTGGATAATATTTATAGTTGTATCATTTTTAATTTGCTCTATGGAAATATATTCTTCTTTTAAAATATTGTAACTGCCAAATGTCTGGAATTCGGCATCCATATCAATATAGGCCTCAATACCTAAACTATCGACTAATTCAATAACCTGATCGAGTTTTTGTATTAGAACCTGATCGGTATCGCGTATAGATATTTCACTAACAAGCCAGGGTACAATAATTACAAGTAGTATTATGATCAGTGCTTTTGATAAAGCATTAAATAATGCAAGCTGACTTTTTAATTTAAGGTTTGGTATTTTCATTATATCTCAAATTTATAACCTATTCCTCGAACTGTTTTTATCCAGTTAGTATTATCGAATTCTGATAACTTCTTACGAATATTTTTGATATGAACATCAATATAATTCGAATCATAATCGTCTTCAAAAAATTCGCCCCAAATATGTTCGGTAAGTTGCAAACGATCTAAAACCCTGTTTTTATTTAAAACAAGATAACTTAGTAACTTATATTCTTTTTTTGTTAAATCAACTCCTTGATCTTTATACTGTAAATGTCTTTTGCTTGTATCTAAAGAAAAATTTCCAAACTCAATTACCGACATTTGATACCCAAATTTACGTCGTGTTATGGCCTGAATTCGTGAAAGTAGTTCTAACAAAGAAAATGGTTTGGGTAAATAATCATCAGCTCCTAAATCGAAACCTTTTATTTTATCTTCTAATTCGCCCCGGGCAGTAATAACAATAAAATAAGCTTCGGAATTATATTCTTTAGCTTCTTTAATAAGGTCTAAACCATTATAATCAGGTAATCCTATATCAAGTAAAATAAAATCATAAGGATTTATAGCTATTAATTCAGAAGCTTCAGTGCCGGTATAAGCTAAATCGCAATTATATTCTTCTTTTACCAGAAATTCCTTGATTTCAGATGCTAAACTTTTTTCGTCTTCTACGATTAAAATCCTCATTATTTATTTGAAAAATTTAAAAAGTATGTTAATGAAATCATAAAGCTAGATTTATTTTCCCAACCTAAAGATTTATACTTATCTCCGGGTATTCTATACAACCACGAAAAGGATAAATAGGTATTATTTATTCCGTAACTAACAGGGATAAATATATCAAATCCTTCGTACGAAAATGAATTAGAGGAAAATCCATTTATACGTAGATTGTTTTCTATAATAGATATCTCTGAAAGAGTCATGTTTTCATAAATCCAGTAATCGGTTCCAAAAGCTAAAGATATAGAAGGATTAATTAAAATCATATCATTTTTAAACAGAATTTTATCTATATGTATAAACCTTGAAAAATTGATATCTAAAAAGAGATTATTTTTATTAGCTAGTAAATACGATAAATCTGTTGACAAATAAAATCCATCTAAATCGATACCTGTTAAGAAGTTTATAGAGTGATCGTAATTTATTGCTTCGAGCAAAGTATCTCCCGAAAATTCATGTTTCCTATAATAAAGATCAATATCGAAACCATTATCGAAATATTTTTGAAACCCTGCTTCTATATCGTATTCAAATGTTTGAGTATTTGCGTTAAAATAATTGGCGTATGAACCACCAAGATACAATCCTGTTTTATTTATATAAGATAAATTAGTAAAAAGTGTAGGAATCTTCTCAGTTACATAGCTTAAATCGCTTAGATACTCAAGATTATTGTTTGTATAACTTGCATTAATCATTAAAAAACTAAAATCATCGATATCCTTATAATTTTTATTGGTTATTGTATCATTTTCGCTTTGGCTATTTGCATAAAAAGGGATTAGTATAAGTAAAAAAACAAATTTTAAATGGTTTAGTTTTAGAGATCTCATAGAGTTTCAGGTGAAATGATATTAATATAAAAAATCAGCCATATTTTTATATGATTGATTTATTGATTAAAAACGTTAAAATCCCCGGAAATGTTTCCCGGGGATTAATAATTAACTATTTTCCACCACCTTTTTTCCCTTTAGTAGCTTCACTATTTCTTTTTGACATTTGTGTTGCATTTTTCTTTTGCATTTGCGATTGCTGCTTTTGTGATTTTTTAATTTGTTTTTGTTGTGCATCAGTAGCAGCATTTGTTTGTTGTTTAGTTTGAGTTTGTGTTTCAGTACTAACCTGTTCTCCAGAACCTTCTTCAGCACGAACTTGTTCTCTTGTTTGAGTTCTAACTTGTTCTCCAGAACCTTCTTCAGTACGAACTTGTTCTCTTGTTTGAGTTCTAACTTGTTCTCCGGAACCTTCTTCAGTACGAACTTGCTCTCTTGTTTGTTCTTGTACCTGAGCTTCAGTTTTCACTTGTTCTCCAGATTGTTCTTTTACTTGTGTTTTTGTTTGCAATTGTTTTTGCTCTTTAATTTCCTCTTGAGCAAATCCTGCCATTGAAACTGAAAGAATTGCAACAATTGTTAATGCTTTTTTAAAATTCATAGTAACCTCCTGTAATTTTAATTTGACAATTTATTAATTTTTATTTAATCTTATTACTTGTAATTAATATTTTTAATTATTTTCTGAAAACAAATTTAAGAACTAATTATGAAGCGAAAATGAAGAAATAAATTTTTCATTTTAAAAAATAAATGATAATGAGATAAAATAACCCGATTGATTTATCATACCAAATGCCTTCAATTTATCTGAAGGAATATAATACATCCATGAAAACATTAATGACACATTATTAATTCCATAAGTAACAGGAATAAATAAATCAACTCCCTGATATGAATAAGTGTTAGTTGATAATCCATTATTACTTAAATATTGTTCAGTTAAATCTTCAGATGAGAGATTATCTACAGGGTATCCCCTAAATCTAAGTAGGGGAATCAAATAATTTTCTATATATGGCTTGAAAATATCGTATAACCAATAATCGGTACCATAGGTAATTGATGCTGTTGGCTGAATATATAAATAATCGTTCTTAAAAAATATTTTATCTAATTCATTTGTTAATGATAACCCAAAATTTGTAAAATAGTTCTCGTTATCAAGGTAAAAATTACCATCGGCATACAAATAAAAGAATTCGTATGTTAAACCGGTCGATGCATTTAAAGCATGGTTATATTTTATCCCTTCAAAAGTAGATTCACCGTAAAATTTATGATAGGTATAGTTTATGTCAAAATCAAAAAGATCATTAAATAGATATTTTTGAAATCCCAACTGAAAATCAAAATCGTAACTTAAACTATCGGCACTTAAATAATCCGAAAACATTAATCCTGTCCAAATACCTGATTTATGAAAATAACTTATATCGGTAAATAAAACAGGAATAGGATCATTGATTTGATCTCTAGATTCTACTTTATTATTGGTATAACTAATATCAAACATAAAAAAACTAAACTCTTTATCAACACATTCTGTTGTGTCGGATATTTGAAGAGTATCAGTTTTCGTGTTTTGTCCAATTATACAATCGGGTTCAATAATAACGACTAATAAAAAGTTAATAAAAATCCATTTATAAAAAATAAGATTTCTCCTGGTTTTCTTAATCATATATAGTTGGTCAACCGTTTCGCCTTCTCTTTATAGCTTTGACTTTGCGAACAACTTGTTTTTTTCTCCTGTGTATTTGTGCTTTTTTCAACTGTGCTTTTTTTATTTGAGCTTGTTTGCTTGTTGTTTTAGGAACAGTTTTAATGGTTTCTCTTTTTGGAGGGTCAGTAACTTTTTTTACAGTTTTTTTAGTTTCCGCCTGACCAAATGAAACCAACACCAGAAAAACAAAAACAATTAATAACGCAATTCTTTTCATAATACCTCCGTCATGTTTTCGTCGTGTAAGTTAAAAAAATATTCATAATATTTAAAGTGCTAATTTATAAATATGCTATACAGAAAGTTTAATTACTTTCGAAAATGTTTTAATACCATTGTCTTTGTAACTGGTATTAAGTTTCATAGAGAATGCAGAAGCTTCATAAAAATCATAGAATTGATGTATGATTTTATTATCATCACGAACAACTGCAAATGGTTTATTAGAATCAATTTCCATGTTCGACTCAGATAAATTATAATCTTTTTTGGCATGAATAATGCCTTTATTTCTTATGATATTTAACATTGATTTTAACATGGCTTTATTTTTAAAAAGTGTCCCAAAAGTTTCAAAAGGTTACTAACTCTGCTTTTGTTTTTATGGATTAACTTTTGGGACAACTTGTAATTAAACTAACCAACTACCAAATAGGCCTTCTTCTTCTGATTTCAACTATTCTTGTTACTCCATCTTGAGTTATTTCCGCAAGGTTATCGCATGTTCCGTCACCATAATCTATAACTATTTCAGATTGGTCACCTATAATTACAACACGAACACCCGATACAAAGTATCTGAAACATCCAGGTTCATTAATTCTAATAAGCGGAGTTGTTATTTCACCGGTAATATCGGTTCCATCGGCTAAAGTTCCATACGATGAACCCGTAACCTCAATTACATCATCATATTTATAATGAGTATCTGAGCCTTCGATAACTTCACGAGTGCGTTCGGCATACCATGTAATAGTTCCCTGGTCATCAGATAAAATCATAGCACCATCAACAACTACATCACTTTGTCTATTTCCGGCATCGTTAATAATTCTATGTACATGCTTTGTTCCGGTAAGCTGATTGTCATCAACAAAATAATCTTCGAAAGAGTATATTATTTCTACACCATCTTCGCCCCAATAATGTCCATAATGATTTATAAAGATTTTACCTCGTCGCTCGCGACCATCGTTGCATAAACAATTTACTTCGCCAAAATCGATGGTAACGCTTACTGTATCGTTTCCATAAACTCTTGTAACTGTTGCACAGGGACTTAGTCTGTTATAATTGCCATAAGTTGACATTTCGCTTGTTGATTTTGTTGTTGCATTGTCGAGATAGTCTATGGCTTCATCACCAATATCTTCAATTTCATCGAATACCTCTTGTGCATACGATTCATCAATTAAATTAGTGTATTCATCTTCATTACTACTTAGATTCTCACTTTCCTCGCATGAGAAAAGAAATACTGTTAACAATACCATTGTTAACAGAGTAAAGATTTTGTAAATTTTCTTTGTTTGGATTAATAGATTTGTTTTCATGATTTTAAATTTTTGTTTTAGTAATAATTTAAATTAACAATTTACTGTACAGTGTAAATTTTAATGAGCAATTAAAACTTTATACTCATTTTCTGAAAACAAATCTAGTATGTGAAAATGAAGCGAAAATGAAGAAATAATAAGTTGTGATTTATTTTACAATAATTATTTAATGTTTAAATTTGAATAAATGTAAAAATTGTTGATTATGAAAAAGCTAACTTATTTAATTTTATTACTTAGTATTCTTGGATTTGTATCATGTGGTAGTTCGGGAACCGAAAAAGAAAACTCTACCCAGAAAAAAGAACAAAAATCTGATGAAATTAAGGATTGCGATGATTTTTTAGCTAATTATGAAGAATGGGTTGATGACTATATAAAAGTACTTGATGATTATTTAAAAAATCCCGGTGATGAAACTGTAGCAACACGTTTTATGGAGCTAATGCAAGAAGCTATGGAATGGAGCACAAAATGGGTGGCCTTGGCTGATTGTGCCGATAATGAAGAATATGAACAAAAATTTGAAGAGATTTCAAAGAAAATTGAAACCAAGTTAAAAGAACTGGGAATAGAATAAATCTAATCAGCCGATCAATTTTGATCGGCTGATTTTTTATATACCTTTTTAATCGTTACGAATAAATTTTCTTCCTTAACAGGTTAAAATATTTTGAAATAATTTCTGTTATATAAATAAGTTTTAACCTGAATTTTAAATCAAATCATAATTTATAATGAAAAAGGCAGTCTTTCTACTCTATGTTTTTTTATTAAGTATTAATAGTATTGGTCAAAATAATCTAGATGAATTAAAATTTTTAATTCTTTCTTCAAAATATTCAGAAGCACTTGATACTTGTAATTCGTTTATATCAAACAATCCGAATAATCCTGAATTATATTATTATCAGGCATTAATTAATAAATTATCATTTCGTTATTCAGAGGCAGATATATCGATAAAAAATGCACTGGTATTAGATTCAGCTAATATTAATTATTTGGCTGAATATGGATTTATATTACTAAAAAGAGATAAGGAACGAGAAGCACAAAAAGTGTTTGAGAAAATAATTGAGAAAAATTCGTATCATATAAGTTCCGGAATATCTTTAAGTAATATTTACTTAAAACAAAAGCAGTACGAAAAAGCAAAGAATATTTTATTGAATTTATATTCAAACGATACTACAAATGGATATTTTGCCAGAAATATGGGTCTTTGTAGTATTAAATTGAAAGATAGCAAAAATGCTATTAAATGGTTAAAAAGGGCTATCGAACTAGATAGTACTGACATTAAAGCTTATGAATATATTTCGCTCGTTTATACTTCAAAAAAAGAATTTGATTTAGCATTGGAAAACCTGGAAAAAGCAAACCGGTTTGATCCTCAAAATATTGATTTGTACATTAATATTGGTGATATTAATGTTATGCGAAATCATAATTACAAGGCTATTCCTGCTTATTTAAAAGCCTATGAGTTAGATAAAGGTGATTATGTAATTTCTAAAAATATTGGAATATGCTACTTTAAAGTTAAAAAGCTTAAAAAAGCTAAATACTATTTAGATATTGCGAATTCTTTAACTGTGGATTTGCAGGTATATAAGCATCTGGGAAATATTCACATGGAGTTGAATCAATCAGATTCAAGTATATTCTACTATAATAAAGCATTGAAATTATTAAAACCCGATAATAATTTGATTTTTGAGATTTTGGTTGATAAGGCAGAAAGTTATTATGCTTTAAATAATTTCGAAGAAGCAATTGAGGTGTATGAAAAAGCATTGGAATTAGATCTTTCAGGCGATTTTTGGATAAGTTATAAAAAGAATAAAATTATAATAGATATTGCTGCAATTTACCAGGATAAATTAGGTGATAAATTAAAAGCTATTGAGTACTATGAAAAAGTTATTGAACCTGAAATTGCAATTAATAAAAATTACTATACTTACGCACAGCAACAAATAACCAAGCTAAAAGAAGAGTTGTTTTTTGAAGGTAAATTATGATTTAGAAAGATGATAATTTAGTATTTTAGGTTTGCTTTATTAAAAAAAAGTTTCTTTTTTAGTTAATTACCAATAACTCATCAATTAAATTACCATCTTCATTAAAGATGTGTGAGTATGTTCCTAATTCGAAATTGTTTTGTCTTAAAAAAATATCTAATATAACTTCAATTGATAATCCCGGCGAATTAAGACTTTCAATATAAATTACAACATTATCTAATTTTATTCGTAAATCGTCAGGATGTGTATTTGTAGGAAATTCATTTTTTAGATTTTGTTGACCTTTATTCGAAAATGATTCATACAGTAAGCTCTGAAGACTAATTATTGTCTCATCAATTAACTCGGTTTTACTTTTTTGGGCAAATACTAAAGTTTCAATTGCTTCTTTTTCCATAAGTATTTTATATAAGTTCTAAAAAATTATATAACAGAAAAATATAGGAGAGAGTAGTAAATAAATTACTTTTTAGATCGAGCACTATATTATTACGTAAAATTTATAGAATTATTATGTGAAAGCATAAAAAAACCTGCTTCGTATTGAGCAGGCTTTAGTATAGTTAATAAAACTACTAATTAATTAGATTTTGAGCGTAATCTAATCCTTTTTTTATGAATTCCTTTGTTATCTTTCCTGTTGGATCGACTGTTTCATAAATACGTTCCGGAACTTCAAGCTTTTCGATTCTAAATCCTTCTCGCATCTTAAATTTATATTTATTTAAATGAATTTGTTTTCCTATTTCATGTAGTTTGTTTTCATTAAGATCAAATCCCAATAATTTAATAGCTTCACTTACTAGTTTGAGCTCATAAATACCACGAGCAAAAAAGCAAACTGCAATACTTGATAGAATTTGCCGTATTGCTTCTTCGTCAAGTAATTTGTTAACAACTTGTTCCGGGCTTAAATCAACATTAATCAATTCCTTTTGATCAATAGAATAACCTCCATTATCTAAATGACTATGTCGTGCACCAAGCAAGAATCCCAAATAACCAGCAGGTCCTGTATGATATCCGGGCATTTCATTTTTCCCAAATTGCATAGCAAATTCTTTTCCGCCGTAAATTTTTGAAGCATAATCAACACCATGTGCACATGCTTTAAGAAAAACAGTTGTGGGTTTAGAAATATTTTTAACCAATTCAATATATTTTTCTGCATCGCCCCAGTTAATTGACATGTCACCAAGATCACTTTCACTAATCATATTTTTTTCGAACATTTCTGTAATCCATGCCAGGATAACACCCATACTCATGGCATCAACACCTACTTGCTCAACTATATCAATAAGCTTGAGTAAAGCTTTTGGTTCGGTTATGCCAACCATGGTTCCTAAGGAATATATTAATTCAAAATCGTAACAAACCGGGATTGTTTTGTAAAAATATGGATCATCATCGTAAGCTTCTCTTAAATATGCGAGGTGTATACAAGCTACAGGGCAATGTGCGCAAGCAACACGACGCGCTAAATGATTTTTTGCCATTTCTTCGCCGGTAACAGGGCCAATGTCTTCTGTTGAGCTCATTTGAAGGTTTTTTACAGGTAATGCCTTCATTGAATTCAAAGATTTAATGTTAATAGCTGTACCCACATCATGATACTTCTGCATTAATGGCGATTCGGTTGCAGCTTTATAAATTTGATCATATAATGCTCTGTATTCCTTTTTATTTGTAACTTCAATCATCTGTTTGCCCGAAATCACAATTCCTTTAAGCATTTTACTACCAAAAATAGCTCCTAAACCCAATCTTCCAAAATGGCGATAAGTTTCGGTGGTAACATTAGCAAATGTTGCCATATTTTCACCAGCCTGTCCGATTCTGAAAATAGCCCTTAATCCTTCTCCTCCTTCTGATTGACGCATAACTCTAGCAGCTATTGAGCCATCTTTCATTCCCCAAAGAGTAGTTGCATTTTTAAACAGAACCTTGCCATTGCTTATGGAAAGATAAATTGGTAGTTCGCTTTTACCTTTAATAACAATAGCTCCGTAACCGGCCATACGAATAGCAATTGCACTTCGACCACCGGCATGACTTTCACCTAAATCGCCTGTGTGAGGTGATTTAAACATGGCACAAGTTTTTGATGCTAAAGGAAAAGCACCTGTTAATGGTCCGACAGCAAATATAATTGGTGACTCCTTGGCAAAAGCATCAATTCCTTCAGGACATTCCTCCAATAACAGTTGAGTTGCTACTCCGGTTCCACCTAAATATTTTTCAAAAAGATCTTTACGATCTTTAACAAAATATCTTTTCTTAGTTAAATCAATATATAAAACTCTCGATAAAGTATCATTTTCAATCATGATTAACTCCTTTCTCATCTTTAACTAACTCAAGTACTTCGTAAGGACAATACTCAACACAATAACCACACTGCACACATATTACAGGTTTGTCTTGCTCTTCGTTCCAAAATACTGCATCTATAATACATGCATCTTTACATAAACCGCACCCAATACATTTTGATGATATTAAACGAACTCCGCCACCTTTTTGTGGAACTAGCGCTCCTGTTGGACAAACACTGGCACAAGGAGGATTTTCGCAAGAGCGGCATACTATAACCGTGTAACCTCTTGAGATTCCTCCGGCAGATTTTACTCCGATACACGTATTTGATAATCCTGCATTACCACTTCTTCTCGAGCAAGCAAACATACAGCTCTGACAGCCAACACATCGCATTGCATCCTTTACAGCTAATTTCATATGAGCATTTTTTATTTATAAACTTTGGAAGTACTAAATAATATATAAATTTCTAATAAATAGCAATAAGAATCAAGGATTTGTGAACAAAAATCATAAAAAAAAAAGAATAAAACTCTCAATATATTCAAATGTAGCATTTAAAACGTTTGCGGAATATATTCAGAATTAAGTTTTTTGTTTTTTAATGTAGATGATATTTCTTAATTTTATCTAAATGAAAAGTTAATGATTATGCAACTCAATCTTTTTGAAAAATTCATATTGTTAGCACTGGATCAAAAGAAAGGAAAGTTTTTGATTGATGCTTTATCGTTAAATTATGGTATTGCAGGAGCTATATTGTTAGAACTTTCAGAGATGAATAAGATCTCTATTCAGAATAAAAAAATAATTGTTACTGATAAAATGCTAACAAAGATTTCTATTGTTGATGATTGTATTAAACTAATAAATAATTCAAAGAAACCCCGAAGAGCAAAGTATTGGATTAATAAAATAGGAAACAAGTCATCCGGTTTTAAAAAACTCATTTTGAATGATTTGTATAATGAAAAGATTATTAGAATTAATAGGTCAACTTATATTTGGGGTTTATTTACATTTTATAAATATCCACTAATAAATACGAAGCTTGTTGATGAAATTAAAGTAAAATTGAAAAGAATAGTTTTAGAGAGCAAAAAAACTGATTTAGAAAGTTTATTATTATTAAGTTTAATGAACTCTTGTAAATTAACAAGAGTACTATTTACAAATAGAAAAGAACATCGGGCAGCAAATAAAAAAATTAAAGAACTTACTAAAAGTATTGAAATATCTGAAGCTGTAAGTCAAACTTTAAAAGAAATACAATCAGCAGTTTTAGTTGCTACAACTTCGACATTTGTTGGAGCATCATAATCGAGATAATTGATAAAACTTAGTAAGTTAATTTTTAGCTTTCAATACTTTCAACTGCATTATTAAGGTAATTAGAGCTAATACAAAAAATACGATTCCCGATAAAAGTAAGGCAGCCTGCAGACTAAAATTATCAGTATACCAGCCAACAAGCGGGCCAATAATGGCAAAGAATATTCGAATAACAAAGTTTCTAACTGAAAGCACTGTTGCTCTGATATCTGAATCGCACAATTTGTTGATATAATCTTTTAAAACAGGAGTTGCAATTCCACGGACAATGTAAAAAATTAAAAGCACACCAATTCCCCACATAGTATTTATTCTACTCACAATAATATAACCTGCAGGAATTAAAAGAGTTATCCCAATCATGGTTTTTGTCTGTTTTAGGTTCCTTTCAATTCTGTGTGCGATCATTGCACTAAACCCAACTGTAAGATTAAGGATTGTCCATAACACACCAAATAAACCTATAGGGAGTAATATAAGATCAAAGTAAGGTTGAACAAACCATGCCATTGTTAATGTTGAAGCGCCAATTACTGAAGAAAATATGATATTCCATTTAAGCTCATAATTATCGTGTAAGGAATATTTTACAATTTTTAAAATACCCGTAAATTTCATTTTAACCAGTTTCTTTTTCCTGATTGGTTCAATAAGAAGTAAGGCTGCCGGTATTCCGACAAAGGCTACCAGTGTTTGTGCGTAATAAGGATATCTTAAACTTAAAGTAGCTAATAATCCACCTGATATTCCTGCAATTGCTTCAGCAAAATTACCAATGGAAACCATCTTTCCCTCATATTTAATGTATTTATTTTTTTTGCCCGATTCAAGTAATGAGTCATATAACAAAGCGGAATCGGCTCCGGAAATTAAACTTTGTCCAAGTCCTAAAATAATTTCAGCAATTAGGAAGCCTACAAAACCATATGAAAAACTATAAGTCAGAAATCCGAAAAAACCTAAAATTGTTCCTAAAACTAAGGTAATTTTTCTGCCTAAAACATCGGCTAAATAACCTGATGGAATTTCTAATGCAACAATCGCGATAGAATAAATGGCCTGTAAAATAAATATATCCCGCATTTCTAAGCCATTATCTTTGTAGAACAATACCACAATGGGCATGAAAAGCATAAACCATTTGGCTATCTTAATTATATAAAGCTTAAGAATATTCGATTGTACAGATTGGTTCATTTGCTAAAATAATAGCTTGCAAATATATCTTATTCGTAATATAAATTGGTTAATATGATGATAAACAATTTTAGTTGTTAGTAATAGTACGTAAAAGGTTATTTTATATGCTATAGAATTGTGAAACCTTTAGGAACTGATAATACATACCATTAAATTATCCGGTTTAAATATTTGTTAATATAAGTTCGTTTGTTTCAATAATATTCGAATTTTTACGTTGTGTATATAATCTGTTTTTTTGTCGTAAAATAAAAAATGGTATCTTGCATTTTATTAGATACATTATTATTCGGATTCAAAAGAGTAACCATAAATTATAAACTAAATATTATTTTCCATGGAAAAGCAAACCAATCAATCCATTAAAGGGGATAGTACAAAAGTAATACACCAAATTGAAAGAGTAAGTCTCTATAATTTTGGTTATGAAAAATCAGGAAATGTAAAAGGTGATCCGGATGTTTTTGCTTCTTTTTTAACCAGAATAGCCGATGGCGATTTGGTTGAAGAAAACTATAAAGGATTGTCGGACGAAGAAAAAGTAGAAAAAAGGGAACAGATTAAAGTGTTGGAGCAAAAACAAAAGGATATTGAAAAAGATAATGAAAAAGCTGAATTGGAAATTCAGAAAAAAACAAGTAGTATTGATGAGTACAGACAAGAATTACTTAAAATTAGAGAAGTAAAAAACAAGGATCACGAAAAATTAAAGCGTGAAACTTTTAGTCCTTCTAAATATGGTGTTAATTTGTTTATATTGATAATGCTATCTGTTTATTTGTTTTTCTTTTATGTATCAACTGCTTATAAAGCACTTTATGTTGATTTTGAGAAAGTGGCAGACGGAATTGCACAAGGATTAGGTACCGGAAGCGTTATGCCGGGTCCGTATGAGTTGGCCGAAGCATTACAATATAATTACTTATTATTTCTTGTGCCATTTGTTTTTTATGCATTTGGTTGGGCTTTTCATATCCTTTTAGAACTTAAACATAAAATGAGGATAGTATTCTTAAGTTTATTAATCGCTGTTACTTTTACTGTTGATTTCTTATTTGCTCTTCTTATACACGATAATACAGAAATGGCGAAAGAATTAATGGGACTCGAAACTGTTAACTGGAGCAGTAGCTCTACATTTTACATTATTCTGTTTCTGGGATTCCTTGTATATATTATGTGGAGTATATTGTTAGATTCTTTAATGCGTGAAGGGGATAAACGTAAAATTACAAGTAATATTAAAAAAATCATTAATCATTATAACAAAGATATAAAAGCTCTTAAATCTGAACTTGTGTCTGTAAATGATATTAAGGAGCAGATTCGTAATTATAGGGAAGATTTAAATACAATAATGTATGGTAATCTAAAAAAATATATTGATCAGTTTACTTCTGGCTGGATTTCATATTTATCACCGGACAATATGAAAGCTGTTAAGGAAAGATGTATTGGCCTTAAAAAAGATTTTGAAGAGAAAAATAATATTAAGCCAGGTGTGGTTAAGGTTATAAGTAAAAGAGGATAAGTAGTTATTATAAATAATAATCTTAAATCGTTAATCATGAAAAAAAATAAATTAATAACAATAATATGCACAATAGCAATTCTTATTGTTTCGTGTGCACCACCACCGGCAAAAGAAAATAAAATTAGAGTAAAGCATAATTATATTATTTTGCTCGATCTTTCAGATAGGTTAATAGTACAAGAAAATCAACCGAAAAGAGATGTTGAAATAATTAAGTATATATATGGATTATTTGAGGAAAAGGTTAAAAATGATTTATATATAAAATCCCGCGACGAAATTAAGATCGTTATTGCTCCTCAACTTGGATCAAATATTAAAACAGAAATATTTGAAGATGAGTTATATACGAATATTGAAAGCATAAAAAATGTATTTAGAAAAAAGACGGAGCTTGAGCGACGAAAGAATTTTCATGCTTATCTCGATACTCTTTATCAAAAGGCTGTATTTAGCAATGATCCAAAAAAATATTATGGAGCTGATATTTGGAAATATTTTTACGAAGATTTAAACAATGATATTTCAAAAGATACACTGACAGAGAACTTTTTATTCATTTTAACTGATGGTTATCCTATTGTAGGGAAAGATTTGAACAAATTACAGCCGACAAAATCTAAATTTTCAGATTTAAAAGTAGTGTTGATTGAAGCAGCACCAAGAGAAAAAGATATGGAGTGGGATAGGGTAATGGAACTTTGGCAAAGTTGGTTTGATGAAATAGGAGTTTCTGATTATACTATGATTAAAAGAAAAGCAATTTCGAAAGAAAAAGAACAACTAAGAGATATTACCTTAGGTAATAACTAATTTAATATAAGAGATTTACAAACAGGCTGTTTCAATTTTGATTGAGATGGCCTGTTTTATTTTATAAAGGCTTCAATTATGTAATAAAAGCTCAATGCTTTTTAGTTAGATATTATCCAAAAAAGATTTTGTATTTAATACGAAAACATTAGTTTTATTAGTTAGAATATTTAATTATTTCAATTCGTTAATTGCATGAATATCACATTTGTATATCCGCGGTTTGAAAAACTTTTAGAGTCAAGATTAGAATTAGTAAGTTCTAAAGGAACCAAAAAGCATTTAGGTGATTTTAGTATGCCCCCGGCATTAGGCATTCCAATTATGACTGCGTTATCTAAAAATGAACATAATGTAAAATTGTATGATGAAAATATAGAAGAAATTGATTATGATGATACTGCTGATATAGTAGCAGTTAGTTTTTTTACACCTCAGGCAAATTTTGCATACGACATTGCAGAACAGTTTAAAGCTAAAGGGAAAACTGTTATTGGTGGTGGAATGCATCCTTCGTTAATGCCCGATGAAGCTTCTCAGTATTTCGATGCGATTTGTATTGGTGAAGTAGAAGGAGTTTGGGACGACATATTAAATGATTTTCAGAATGGTCAATTAAAGAAAATATATAAAAAGGAAGTTCATGATATTGATATAGTACCTATCCCTGAAAGGGGGGTTTTTACCGATAGAAATAATTATGATTGGGAAGCAAAGCTAATTCAAACTATGCGTGGATGTAGTTTTTATTGCGAAAATTGTATTATCCCTGCTGAATTTGGGCAGACTTTTCGATTTAAATCAATTAATAAAGTGATTGATGAGTTTAAGGCATCTCAAATTAAAGGTGATTATTATTTAATTGATGATACTTTATTCTTACCACATAGGGAGTGCCGTGAATATCGTACAAAACTGTTTAAGGCAATCGCTGAATTACCTGTAAAACCGCGAATGTTTATATCAGGTTCGTTAAACGCGAGTTATAATCCTGATTTTTTAAAACTATTAAAAGATGCAGGTGTAATAAATC
>JAIORB010000097.1 GCA_021108325.1 Bacteroidales bacterium
ATTTTTAAAGTATCACCATCAAGTGTTAAGTTTTGTAACTCATTTGATGAATTATTATCTGCATCATCAACACCATCCTGTATTGGGCTTAAATCAACAGAATTTCCTCCTGAAATACTTAAGTTTGTTCCTGTTAGATCTAATACTTGTTCGTCGGTATTAGTTCCTTGATATGCAGCTAAATTTACAGGCGTTGCTGAAGCATTATTTGTTATTGTTAAAATATTACTAGTTAAGTTTAAATCCTGAATTTCATTTGAAGGATTAGCATCAGCATCATCTTTGTTTTCAACATCTTTAGCGTAAATTGCGTAGGGAACCGTTACTAATTGGACAACTCCTATTTCAGTATAACTATCTCCTCCTGATTCATCAACTTCTGTTTTTAAATAGACCTGACCTGAGGCCCAATTTACTGTCGAAAAATTTCCACTTACTGGTATACCATTTCCAACTTGTACCGCAAACTGACCATAAGCATTTGTTGTAACATCATGTTGTTCTGTGTAAGCGGCAGAACCTGTTGCACTACCTTCCAGCAAACTAATTTGAATACTGATATCGGTATTCTCAATTAATTCGCCCGATGAATTTCTTATTATGCCCTGATAATTAAATTTTTCAGGAACCTGACTATTTGCAATACTAAATCCTACAAAAAACAGGACAATTGCTATTGATATTTTTTTCATAATTAAAAGTTTAGGTTTAACAGTTAATTTCCTCTCAATCTCATAAGCAAAAGTAGATACTACAAAGCAAATTGATTTTCAATATTGTTTCAAAAAATGACACATATGTTTCAGTTAACCCAGATTCAAGATGCAAGTGCAACATTTTTGTTAAAATATAATGTTTTGTTCGTAAAATGTCATTGTTGCAAAATATGACAATACTGATTACGATAAGTCAAGAGTTCTGAATTTTAATTGATATGATTATCGGATTGATTTCCTATAATTTAAAAGAAAGTGCTAAGCGGCTATGTTTTATAGACTTTTCAGCAATTTTTATAAAGATATTCAATTCACAAACGAATCCCTGCCTGTGACAGGCAGGTGCTAAGCACCTAATATTCAGGGATAACAACAATTTGTAAAATACGGATTAAGTATATAATCCGATAGTTATATAAATTGGTCTTAAATTCTATTTTACCTTTGCCCAACCTTTGAATAGAAAATCTTCTCTAAGTTTTTCTTCCTGTTCTATTTTATCATTGCTTAGAAAAACAAAAACAGCAACCTCTGTTGTTTTATTTGCTTTAATTTGATTATTGGGGTTTTTGGATTTTATAAGTATATGAGAACCACAAAAATCAAGTATCTCCTTTTTGTTTTCTAATTCGAAAAGATACCAATCAGAATTTTCGGAAACGGTTTCTCGTTTTATTATGGTACCTTTATTGGGGAATAACCTTCTTAAATCTCTGTTTTTAGAAACAGAAGTTATATCAAATTCTTCGCTAATTATATCATTTGGATTATGTTTTAATTTTAGAGTAAACTTTGGCAGTTTAATTTGTAAAGGTTTCCATTTACGATGTTTAATACTTATTGTACCAAGGTTTGCTGAAATAAAAATAATTAGATATCCACCAGAAAGCAATGAGTTTTTCAGGCTACTCCAGCCATCTTCATGCCCAAACTTAAAAGATATTGCAAGATACTGAAACATTAGAACTAACGATAGCGTGTAAATGAGGTAATTCTGAAGTTTCTTTCTGTTTAAGTAAATATGTTCATCAAAAAATTCCGAATTACTTAATGAGTTCGAAATTAAGGTGTTAAAGAATGATAAACAGAATACTAAAATTACCATGGATAACATCCCAAATCGGTTCACTATTGGGTTCATTAACCAAAAATCATATAAACCATGAATTATTGCAGCCAGTAAAAAATATTTAAGAAAATCTGTTAAAAAACCTTTACTCGATTTATATTTATTTAGCATTAAGCCATAAGCCGCAAGTGAGGTTAAAAACATATGAAAAACTACTGCTGTTAAAGCTCTACCCATAATAATATGTGGGCCGTAACTATTGAAATATAGCAGATTCTCGGCAAAAGCGAATCCTAATGCAGAAATCGAGCCATAAATCAGATAATCAACAGGTTCGTTTATGGCTTTGGTATATTTTAGTATTAAGATTACAGGCAGAATTTTTACCAGCTCCTCAATTGCACCAATTCCAATAATACAATAAAACAAATCATTTAAAACACCACCATTCAGTTTAAATCCTGTAAACATGGAATTTAAATCACTCAACAGAAATGTAAATTCTGAAAAGATAACTCCCAGCACAAATATCAAGAGTATATGCTTCCATTTTTCGGGTTCGTAAATATCAATACGACGCAAATAAAACAGCCAGCATAACATTACTAGTAATGCACCTAAGAATCCTATTAAATTTTGATTTTGATAAGTATAACTAAACACTGACCCGAAATATCCAATAAGGTTATACTTAGATAAAAACATATATCTTTTAAGATGTGACGGGAAATATTTTCTGGCATTGCGATCTTTCAATAATGTATAAAGATCATCTAATCTTTGTTGAGAATAATATAAATTAATGAGATTTGAATATGCACCCTCAACATTTCCCCCGGCCTCAATTGCTTTATAATAATACTTTTCGGCTTTATCAAAATCCTTTATTCCAGAGTAAACCCGACCTATCGAATTATTTAAATATTTTAACTTGTCATTTGATACCTGTGTAAAATAAATTAAAGCATTATTGTGATCCTGTTTCATCGAGGAAATTAAACCCAAACAATAAAATCCAATATCATTTGCTTGGCTATCGGGATAATCTGTGTGATTCCAATAAATATCAATTAAATCTTTTTCGTTAATTACCCTTTTTGATGGCGGAAACGAAAAATAGTTTATAATCAAACCATAGTGATAATCAATATTGAGAGAATCTTTAGCTAAAATTTCCAGATAAATTAAATCTAAACGATCATCTTGTTTTTCTTTAAGCACAAAGTCCAGTTTTTCCTTTGGATCGTCAAAGCTTGGTGCATCAACAAACTGATTGATTAATAGTACAGCAATTACAAAGCTTACTATTACAATAATTAATGATTTTCTCATTTTGATTTCGTTAGATATGATTTTTGGTTTTATCTTGTAGAATTATCCGAAATGATTCCGGGTAATTTTTGTTCAAGTAACATTAAATCGGCTAAAATAATTGCAGTTACTGCCTCAATAATTACAGGAACTCTCAAAGCAATACAAACATCATGACGTCCTTTTATTTTCAATTCTTCTTTTTGACCTGTATTAAGGTTTATTGTTTGTTGTGCCTTTGATATACTTGATGTTGGTTTAACTGCAACTCTAAAAACCAGAGGATTTCCATTAGTTATTCCTCCATTAATACCACCGGCAAAATTGGTAAAGGTTTTTCCCGATACATCAATTAATTGATCGTTATGTTTGCTACCATACATTTTTGCAGCATGAAAACCCGAACCAAACTCAATTCCTTTAATTGCCGGAATTGAAAAAACAATATGACTTAATAATGATTCGGCAGAATCGAAAAATGGTTCACCCAAACCAACAGATACATTTTCTGCTTTGCATTCTACAACACCACCTATAGAGTCTTCGTTTTTTATAGCATTATCGATTGCTTTTTCAATATCAGATTCACCACCGGCTTCAACAATTTTGGCATTTACAGAAACAGGCTTAATCAGTTTTTTAGCAATAACACCGGCAGCAACCAATCCAAGAGTTAAACGACCTGAAAAATGACCTCCACCACGATAATCATTAAATCCTCCGTATTTCATTTTAGCAGTAAAATCGGCATGCCCGGGACGAGGAAAACTGAACAAATCTTTATAATCGTCTGATTTGGTATTTTTATTATGAAAAGAAATTAGTATTGGCGCACCTGTTGTAAAACCATTAAAAATACCTGAAACTAAAATTGGTTTATCATCTTCAATTCTTGGTGTAGTTCCCTTTGCACCACTCTTACGTCGTAAAATATCTTCAGTAAAATCATCTTCTGATATTGCAAGTCCTGCAGGACAACCATCAATCATTACACCAACCTGGTTTCCGTGTGATTCTCCGTAAATACTTATCCTGAATATTCTGCCAAATGAGTTCATAATTTTGTTATTTTTTCAGGAATGAAAATACAGAATATTCTGTGATGAACAAAATTTAGTTTTATTTTGATGTATTTAGTGAATAGTGTGTAAGTATTTTTCATTCATGAGTCCAATATAAAAACAAAAAATGCCACAAAAACACTAAAGCACCAAATTTCACAAAACACAGAATATCAACCAAATAATTTTGGTAGGATTTTGTGTTTTAGTGCATTAGTGGCAAATACACATTTTTATACTCATTCATAATTTATGATTAAAATTAAAAAACTGATAACTGTAAATTGTATTCGGAAGAGAAACGTAAGGGAAGTCCCAAACTATAAGTCTTGCTACTCAATACTCTGTACCAGGTACTAATTTAAACAAACTCACTCAGTTCGAGCCAACGGTCCGATTTTTCGTCGAGCAGTTTTATAATTTCACCTATGCGGTTCGATTTTTGAATTAAATCATCATTGTTTAATGTTCCGCTGCTGATCTCTTTTTCCAGGTTTGCTTTTTCGTTCTCCAAATCTGCAATATCATTTTCCAGTTTTTCAAACTCTCGTTTTTCGTTAAATGAAAGTTTTACTTTGAGCCCTGTCAGACTTGCCTTACCAACAGACTGGCGAGCAGGTTCTTTTTTAATTCCCGATGCAGATTCCTTTTTTTCTTCCTTTTCAACTTTAGTAAGCCATTCACGATATTGCGAATAATCCCCCGGGAAATCTTTCACATCACCATTTCCGCGAAATACAAACAAATGATCAACTACCTGATCCATAAAAAATCGATCGTGAGAAACAACCACAATACAACCATCGAATGTTGATAAATATTCTTCGAGGACTGCCAGTGTCATTATATCCAGATCGTTTGTGGGTTCATCAAGAATTAAGAAATTGGGTTTTCGCATTAAAACAGTTACCAGATATAATCTGCGTTTTTCGCCACCACTTATCTTTGAAATCGGAGTATAATGCATATCGAACGGGAAAAGGAAGAAATTAAGAAATTCCTTTACTCCCATTTGCCTGCCATTGCCAAGTGTTACAACTTCAGCAATTTCCTGTACTACATCAATTACCCGCTGATCTTCTTTGTATTTAATTCCTTCCTGCTTGTAATAACCAAAAACAATGGTTTGCCCAATATCGACAGTGCCTGAATCAGCAGGAATATTTTCGGTTATAAGATTCAGGAAAGTTGATTTACCTGTACCGTTATCCCCAACTATTCCTATTTTTTCGCCACGGGTAAAATTGTAAGTAAAATCTTTAAGTATGGTGTAATCTTCAAATTTCTTATTCAGATTTTTAATTTCGATAACTTTTTTACCCATACGCGATGACTGAACACTTATGCGCATTTCTTCTTCCTGACGACCTCCCGCAGCAACATCTTTTAGCTGATAATAATTATCGATTCGGTATTTTGCTTTAGTGCTACGCGCTTTTGGCATTCGTCGCATCCAGTCTTCTTCTTTGCGTAAAATATTTTTAGCCTTTTCAACCTGGGCTTCTTCGGCATTTAACCTTTCTTCGCGTTTCTTTAAAAAGTAAGTGTAATTTCCTTTATACTGATAGATAAAAGAATTATCCATCTCAATAATCTCGTTGCAAACACGATCCAGAAAATAACGATCGTGGGTTACCATCAATAGTGTTGATCTGGTATTTTTAAGATATTTTTCTAGCCATTCGATCATATCCAGATCGAGATGATTTGTAGGCTCATCGAGGAGTAAAAGATCTGGTTCTTCGATTAATACAGAAGCCAAAGCAACACGTTTTTTTTCGCCACCCGATAAAGTTGAAATCTGCTGATTGTATCTGTCTATTTTAAGTTTGGTTAGAATTTGTTTTACTCTGACTTCATAATCCCAGGCCTGCAAATGATCCATCTTTTCCATCGATTTTGCAAGCAAATTTCTATTATCAGTTTCAATAGCCTGATTATATTCTAAAATTGCATCTTTTATATCTTCCGATGCATGAAATACTTCGTCAATAATTGAATTATTTGTATTTAACGAGGGAGTTTGCTCTAAAAACCCAATCTTTATATTCCTGCGAAAAGTTATTTTCCCGGTGTCCTGACTATCTTTTCCTGCAATTATATTGAATAATGATGTTTTACCGGTTCCGTTTTTAGCTACTAAAGCTACTTTTTGATCTTTATCAATACCAAATGTAATTCCCTCAAACAGAACTAAATCCCCAAAAGATTTCTTTAAATTCTCAACCTGCAAATAACTAATCATATTTAAATTTTTATCAATTACAAAACAAAGCAATTCATCAAGTTATTAAAAATTTTATCGATGTATTTTTGTTTATTAATCCACAATCCTTATATTTCACGAACATTATTAGCATCTACCAATCGATATGAACAGAAATCTCTTCAAATTTATTTTAGTTGTATTTATATTTCTTTACCCTTTTAATATCAAGTCGATAAATAATAACAATTCCGGCAATGACTCCACAAATATTGCGAACAAACTCGGGCTAATAGATAATAATATTCAAATAATATCTAAAAATTATCATATTAAGAGTGACAGTATTCTGAAACTGGCGAAACATACACTCGAACTATCTATTGAAAATAATTATCAGAATGGTATTAACCAAAGTTATTTTTATATAGCAAGAATGTTCGATATTCAAAATATTAAGGATAGCGCTATTTATTACTACGAATCAGGCCTTGAAGAAGAATTTACAGACATCAATATGAAAGCAGATTTTCTCAGGTATTTGACAGGAGCATACCGGTTTATTGGTAATTATAGTGCATCGCTTAAGAATTGCTTATTATTAAAAGATTTTGTCGAATCAGGCAAAACCACAAAGTACTCTTACCAGATTTATAATCTTTTAGCCCTGAGTTACAAAGCCTTAATGGAATATGATTTAGCATTTCAAAATTTTGAAAAATCGGCACAACTTGCCCTTGAAAATGACAACGAAGCATTTGCAGGAGTTGTATATGCTAACATTGGAAATCTGTTTTATGAGCAAAATCGGTTAAAAGAAGCGCTTGAATATTTTGCAAAAGGGATTATTTTGGAAGAAAAACACGGACTTTACGGAAATGCCGGTAATTCATATACTGTAATTGCAAATATATACTTAAAACTAGAAAAATCAGATTCGTCATTTTTGTATTTACAAAAAGCAGATAATTACAACACTAAATATAATAATGATGTTGGTTTGGCCTATACACATTTTACATTTGGTAAATATTACTTTCAAAAAGGAGATTATGAAACCTCAATTGACTATTTAAAAAGAACCATAGATTACGCTTCAAAGAATCATTTAAACGTGTTATTAAGTGACTCCTATAAGTTAATGTCTGAAATTAATGCCATACAAGGAAATTTTAAGGATGCGTATAAAAATTTCGATAATTTTTATAAAATATATATTGATATTTATGATGTAGAAAAAATAAATAAGGCAAAAGCCATTGAACAAAGATTAATACAACAGAAAAAAGAAAACGAGCTTTTTGAATTAGAGCTTAAAAAACAGAAAACTATAAATACCTTATTAATAATAATTGTATCACTTAGTTTAGTGGTGGGTATAGTAATCTTAATTTATCTTTTCCAATTCAAAAAATTAAATAAAGAACACATAAAATCTAAAGAAAGAGCCGAAGAATCTGATAAGTTAAAGAGTAAGTTTTTACAAACTATTTCACACGAAATCAGAACTCCGTTAAATGGTATTCTGGGTTTCTCAGAAATGATTCTTTCTAAAAGTCTTTCGGATAAAGAACTAAGTGAAGTCAATGATCTGATAATACAAAACAGCGATAATCTGATATCAACTATTGAGAACCTGGTTGATATTGCACATCTTTCAACAAATCAGTACAATATAAAAAAATCAAAATTTGAGTTAACTCCTTTATTAGAAAGTATCATTTTTCAAGCTAAAAAGAATGTAGTTTTAAAAAATAAGGCGGATTTAGATATTCAACTTAAAAAGAATGGCGAAATTGAGCTATTTACAGATAAAACAATAATTTTAAAAATCATTCTTCATCTTGTCAAGAATGCAATATTGTATACTGAAAAAGGTTCCATAACTATAGGTTATAAAGAGGAAAAATCAAATATCATTCTATACGTAAAAGATACCGGGATTGGTATTCCAAAAGAAAAGATTGATATTATTTTTTCTCCTTTCAGGCAAGCTGATGAAGATATTAACATTAAGGTCGGGGGAACCGGATTGGGTTTATCTATTGTAAATAAGTTCGTACAATTACTGGATGGTAATATCTGGGTTGGTTCGAAGCTCAACGAAGGAAGCACATTCTTTTTATCATTGCCTCTTAAATAAGCTAAATGACTATCGGATTGATTTCCTGTAATTTTTAAAAAGGTGCTAAGCGGTTATGTTTTATAGACTTTTCAGTAATTTTTATGGAGATATTCAATTTATAAATAAATCCGCTAAGCACCTACATATTATTTTTATTTATTTTTGATTCTTATTTTATTTTTAGGATAATGACAAAAAAAGAACGCTTTGAGCATATTATAGATTTTTTCAAAAAAGAACGGCCCATAGCAGAAACCGAATTAGATTATGGAACTCCTTTTGCATTATTAGTAGCCGTAATATTAAGTGCACAATGTACCGACAAAAGAGTAAACATAATTACTCCTGCCCTTTTAGAACGATTCCCTACAGCTTACGAAATGGCACAGGCTTCGGTTGATGAAGTTTTTGAATATATAAAAACTTGTTCGTACCCCAATAATAAAGCTAAGCATTTGGTTGGAATGGCAAAAATGCTTACTGAAAATTTTAATGAAATAGTACCGGATGATATTAACGAACTTCAAAAATTACCTGGTGTTGGCCGTAAAACAGCTAATGTAATAGCGTCTGTCGTCTTTAACAAACCTGCACTGGCTGTAGATACGCATGTTTTTCGTGTTTCAAAAAGAATAGGTTTAACAACAAATGCCAAAACACCTTTAGAAACCGAAAAACAACTGGTTAAATATATTCCGGAAGAATTAATACCAATAGCACATCACTGGCTAATTTTACACGGACGTTATGTTTGCATTGCGCGAAAACCAAAATGTGAAAATTGCGGGATTGCTCAATATTGTAAGTATTTTAGTGGTAAGTAAATTTGTACTTGAATTTTAAATTTATTGTACCAAATATTTATAACTTCTCATAAAATCATTTTCTTAAATTAAATTCTAGAATTTGTGACTAAAGTCCAAATATCCTGCATTATTGTTTAACCCCAGCTTTAAAGCTGGGGTTAGTTAATTGGTTAATAAAAAGGGCTTTAACCCAAAACATGAATAATTAAAGTTAAGCTATTCTTCAACTTTCTTTAAATATTTATCCAAGAATTCAAGAATCCTTTTATTTGATTCGATTTGATTATCTTTTTTCCTAAACCCATGGCCTTCATCTTCAAAAATAACATATTCCACCGGAACACCATTAGCCTTAGCCTTTTCAACTATTTCATCAGATTCAACTTGTAATACCCTTGGATCATTTGCTCCCTGGAGAACCATAAATGGTTTTTGAATCTTATCCGCATGAAATAAAGGAGAAATATTATACAAATAAACAGAATCTTCATAAGGATTACCCATTTCCTTATATAATGCATTTCTAAAATCCTCCCACCATGCAGGAATACTTTTAAGTGTACGTAACCAATTAGTTACACCAAATATATTTACTCCAACTTCAAATTCATCGGGTGTAAATGTCATTGCAGCAGCAACCATATAGCCACCGTATGATCCTCCCATAATTCCAATTTTATCAGGATCTACAACTCCTGTTTCTTCAAGAAAATTCTTTGCGTATATACAATCTTTTAAATCATGATCGCCATGTTTTCTGTCATCTAAAGAATAGAAAGTTTTTCCATAACCGCTACTACCTCTATTATTTACATCAATTACTGCATAACCATGATTAACCAGATATTGAATTGTGGATCTGTAACCTACACGGGCTTGTCCTCCGGGACCACCATGAACATGAACTAAAGCAGGAACTTTATTCTTCTTAGAAGCTTGATACGGAATGTACAATACTGCAGGAATTTCAAGTCCGTCAAAAGATTTATAACGCACAACTTTTGATGTAACCAAATCATCAGGATTAATCTCAGGATTTAAAGTATTTGTTAATTGTTTGTATTCATTAGTTTCTAAGTTAAGAATATAAAGATTACTTGAACTTATTGAACTAGAAGCATAAAATCCCATATAGTTTTCACTTTGTGAAATATTTACCGAGCTAATATTTAAATTATCAAATTTTGGTAATTCGATTTCTTCACCAGAAGCAGTGTCAAATATTTTAATTACAGTTTTTGAATCCCAATTAATTCCAATAACTCTATATTTACCATTGTACGAATGATAAGCATACATAATATCCCAACCTGCATCATAGATCTTTTCAACTTTTTCAGTCTCTAAATCCATTTTAGCTAAATATGTAAACTCACTATTTTCATCAGTAAGAAAATATAACTCATTACCATCTGCACTAAAATCTACAGGCCTATAAGTTATTTCTCCTTCGTGTTCAGATAATAATTTAGATTCTTTAGTTTTACGATTATACAAATACATATTGTTATTTGTAGTAGTAATAGTCTTAGTAAAAGCAAAGAGATTTTTATCATTTGATATGGTACTTATATTATAGCCTTCTAAATTCTCATAAATCATTTCATGTTCCATACTAGCCAGATTCATTTCAAAATAATCATCAAATCTTGCATCTCTTTTATTTGAAGAAAAGAAAAAACTTTTTCTATCATGACTCCATCCCAAAAAATTTACCCGAGCACTATCAAAAGGAATAAGATCGTTTATTATTCCTTCCTCATCACGCAAATAAATATGATTTATTTCATTCCCTCCTTGATCAGATCTTAATAAAATCCTGTCATCAGTAGGGAAATAGCTTATTGCATAAGATGTTTCTTCACGGTTGGTTAATTGTTTTGGTTCTCCACCTTCAATACCTATTTCATACAAATTATAGATTCCATTCTCATTGCTGGAAAAAAGAATCTTAGATTCATCAAAAGAAAATGAACTTCCACCAATTGAAATTGTGTTCATGAATTGCTCAATAGTATATTGTTTTACTTCTTTCTTTTCCTTAAATGAATCACAAGAAAAAGAGAATAATACAATACTTATAATTAAGTAAACACCTGTTTTTTTCATTACATTTTATTTTAGGGTTAATAATATTTTACACCTACCAAAACTTAATTTTACCGGCAGCATACCAGCACATTTGAAGTAATACAAATCCATGCCGGAAACGAGAAATATTGGTATCTCCATACGTTCTTTCACGATATCGAATCGGTAAATCAATAATTTTCAAGTTTAGTTTATAAGCACCAAATAGCAGATCGTAATCACCAAAAGGATCAAATTCTCCAAAGAACTTACGATTGGCTTGTAAACGAATATAGTCATCACGGAACATTACCTTCGTTCCACATAAGGTATCTTTAATTGGTTGTTCAAGTAACCAGCTAAATAACAAACTAAAGAATTTATTTCCAATGGTATTTAGAAATCGCATGGCTTCTTTTTCCATTGGATAAACCAGGCGCGAACCATTGATAAACTCTCCTTTTCCTGAAGCCAATGCATAATAAAATTTTGGTAAATCTTCCGGTGGTACAGTTAAATCAGCATCCAAAATCATTAAAATATCGCCCGTTGCCATTGAATATCCTTTTCGGACAGCATCACCTTTTCCTTTTCCTTCTTGCTGTGCTATCTTAATATCGTGAGTATCTTTGTACTTTTCCTGAACTTTTTGGATTGTTTCCCAGGTATCATCGGTTGAGTTTCCTTCTACATAAATTATCTCAACATGTTTACCAAATTCAGGTAATCGTTTAACGGCATCTTCAATATTACCACTTTCGTTTCGTGCAGGAATAACTACACTTGTTGAATATTCCTTTTCTGCCATTGTAAGATCCGGTGTCTTACGTGCAAAAACAAACTGATTTAAGGTAAATAAATTAAAAATTGGTAAAACCCCAATAAACCTATTAAACAGAAATGAGATTATTGGTATATTAATCGGAATCAACATTCTTTTATTTCTTCTAAAAACTTCGAATCCTGACAAATTAAGTAAGTTTTCAATATCGTAATGCGATAGCCAGCTCTGAATAGGTGTTTTTTTCTTTATTCTAAGAAACTCTGCAAATTTTATAAATGGCTCCCACAGGAAGTTATAGTATGTTATTATGATTTTAGTGCTCGAATCGGATAATTCATACAACTCTCCAAATACTTTATGTACGTCGTTTAAATACCCTATAATATTTGATAATATGATTACATCAAACTTTCTGTCAAACTTCAGATTTTCGGCTTCCATGGTATAAAACTCAACATCAGGAAATTGCTTTTTAGCATTTTCAATCATTAGTTCGCTGAAATCGATTCCGATTTTTTCCTTACCCTTTATTTTCCCTATTAATTCACCTGTTCCACAGCCGACCTCTAAAACCGATTGATCTTCAGTTAAAAAGTAATCAATATATTTCGTTATGGATTCCCAATAATACGATCTTCTTTTTCTATATTTTATTCTATCAATAGCTATTTTATCAAAATACTTTTTCATAACAATTCTTTTATCCTACTATTGATTATTTTTTTGCGGAAATAATTAACGAACCTGCAATTTCTTTAATAATTGGCGTTTTTTCAAATGCAAGCCCCATTTTTCTTATAAACTTTATCATTTTAGGTGGTATTGCAGGATGTAAGAAATCATATGGAAAGATTTTAATATCTTTAAAACCAATCTTCTTTAAAGTCTTTTTCAGCTTCCATCTAACAAAGGCTGTTTCATCCGGAGAATCTCCCATCCATCGTTTAATAAACGAAACGTTTTTCTGAATAAATATTTGAGGATTAAGCATATTAGGTTCTGCAAATACTATTGGACCTCCCGGTTTTAATACTCGATAAATTTCTTTTAACGCTTGCTCAATATCTAAATGATGTAAAATAGAACTACCCCATACACTATCGAATGTATTATCGGTAAAAGACATATTCATTGCATCTTCTTGTAAAAAAGTAACATCCGGAAGTTTTTGCTTTGCTTTTTGCAATAAATCGTCAGAAATATCAATGGCAGTAATATTTGATTGTGTTACATTAAAAACCTTTTCGGTAAATAATGATGTTCCGCAACCAATTTCTAATATATGACTATCAGAATTATAATTACCCAGTTTAACGAAAAAATCAGCTCTTCTATCAGCTCTCTCTTTTCCAGCAGGAGTTGACCATCCCCAAATATCTTCAGCATGCTCTTTTATTTTTTTTCCATGATCTATTTCATGCTTAATTCGTTGTTCTTTATTTTGCTTTATCATAATCAATTTTAAATAAATACGCTATTTCGTCAACACCAATTCTGTTAACTGTAACAATCGCTTGTGGATATTTTGTCTGAATATAATATAAATATCGCTGTACGGTATTAATTGTATATTGTGTTTTTTGATTAGGATATTTTCTTAAACTACCCATGATTACATAATGCACATTTCTTTTTTTCAGGTTGGCAATTAAAGTATCCGGATTCTCAGATTCTATTCTGTAAATACCAGTAAACTTACGTTTTGCATATACAAATGAGATACTAGGTTTTCTACAAGCTATCTCTACATCTTCCGAAACATTCTCTGCAGCCCATTGACTCATCTTAATGTAATTTACCCAATCAGGTGTCATGCCATAGAACTTATTACCAGCAAGGTTCTGCATTAAATATTCATCATTAGCTTTAACCTTTTTTGTGGTTACATTCAAATTGGTAAAGAATATGATTATAAAAAGAATTGGTAGTAATACTTTAATAAATTTTAGTGAATTAATTTTTCCCAGATAATAAATTCCCGATAAAAGAAATAATAAAATTAATGGAAAATAAACAAGTATCAAACGATCCTGATCCCATCTTGTTTGCAACATAAAAAAAGTCGCTCCACAAATAATCAATAAATATAATCCGGTAAAAAACAGATATTTATTTTTCTTGAATGAAAAGAAAACAGAAACAAAAAATATTATATAAATAATAAAAGTGAAGAATAGTGAAGTTGCTTTTATATCTGATTTTAATCCTAAAAAATTCAATAAATGCTTTGAAAGATATAGTTTTGAATTATCTAAAAATCTTTTCAGAAATCCGGAGAATGTTTCCAATCCCTCTGAGGCATCATAAGAATTAATACGAAGCAAAGTATTTAACTGACTCTCAAATTGAATCGAGCCAATCCCAAAAACATGCGTTTTTATAAGTTTAAGAATAAACCAGAATCCCAAAAAGCTTACTAAAGTAATAGCTATTCCTTTCCATTTTCTATCAAAAACGAAGTAAACTAATACTGCTAAAACTATGCTATATCCAATTGTTTTTGTTGTTCCAATCAAGAAAATCAGTAATCCGAGAATAACATAATTTTTTAAATCAACTTTTTCCTTATTAATTATGAATTTAAAGAAATAGTAAAACATGATTGACTGCAACAGCATAAAGAAGGCTTCGTTAAAGGTCTGGCTTGCATAATATAGAATATATGAATTAAATGAAATAATTATCATCACATATATTAATAAAAAGCCAGAAACATTTCCTTTAAATGCTTTGTAAAAGAAATAAAGATGAAAAATTATTGATATTAATGATAATGATTTTAATAAGGTAATATTTAATCCAAAAATCCAAACAAAAAGACTCAAGAATATAGGATATAAAGGGCCCTGAAAAGAAGGATATTTAAATTCCTTAACAAATTCAAAGGCTCTGAATATATAAGCAGAATCGTCGCCAGCCTCACTTACTCTAAAATTGAAAAGTAAAAATGAAAATAACAAGGTAAAAAACATGGATATCCAAAAAAATACATTTCCTTTCGAATCAAAGAACTGATCCATTTTATCAAAAAAGTCTTTGGTTTTACTATCTTTTTTAATCTTTTTTGCTTGTGATTTATGCTTTTGTTTAGACATACATATTAATTAAGGTTTTGAGTAAATCTTTTCAGGAAATCCTGATAAGCATCTTTTATACCTTCCTTCAACTCTATCTTATATTTCCAACCTGCTGAATTTAATTTTGATACATCCAGTAGTTTACGAGGAGTTCCATCGGGCATTTCAGTATTAAACTTCAATTCACCATTAAAACCAACAATCTCCTTTACTGTTTCAGCAAGTTCTTTAATTGTAATATCCTTGCCTGTACCAATATTTACTAATTCCTTCTCGTTGTAATTTAACATCAAATAATAGCAGGCATCAGCCAAATCATCAACATGTAAAAATTCGCGCATTGGTTTTCCCGTTCCCCAAATCTCAACAAAAGAATCACCCTTAGATTTAGCCTCATGAAACTTTCTGATCATTGCCGGAAGTACATGCGAATTATTTAAATCGTAATTATCATTCGGTCCGTAAAGATTAGTGGGCATAACAGAAATAAAATTATCGCCATACTGATCTCTGTATGTTTCGCACAATTTAATACCGGCAATTTTAGCAATTGCATAAGGTTCATTTGTAGGTTCAAGATAACCGGATAATAAGTATTCTTCCTTTAATGGTTGTTTAGCTAACTTTGGGTAAATACAAGATGAACCAAGGAACATAAGCTTTCTTACTCCACTTAAATGTGCAGCATGAATAGCATTGGCTTCAATCATTATATTCTGATATAAAAATTCAGCTCTGTAAATATTATTGGCATTTATACCTCCAACCTTAGCAGCTGCTAAAAATACATATTCCGGTTTTTCGCTTTCGAAAAATTTAGTAACAGCTTCTTGATTTGTCAAGTCCAGCTCCCCGAACGATCGTGTTATTATATTTTGATATCCTTCGGATTCAAGCTTTCTTTTTATAGCAGAACCAACCATTCCTTTATGGCCGGCAATATATATTTTTGAATCTTTTTGCATAATTATTTTAGTCTTGAGTTAATTTCTCTTTTCGAGTGATTTCCATATCCGAAATTACCATTTCCTCAATTAATCCATTTAAATCATATGTAGTTTCCCAATTCATCATTTCTTTTGCTTTTGTTGGATCTCCAATTAACAAATCGACTTCGGTAGGGCGAAAATAGGTTGGATCAATCTCAATAACTATATCTCCAATTTTTACAGGTGTTTCATTAATATTAAAATTGCTTAAGATTTTGGAATCTATTGATTTAATAATCCCTTTTTCATCAGTCCCGGTTCCTTTAAATTCTAACTCAATTCCTAATTTTCTGAATGTTTGATCAGAAAACTCCCGAATCGAGTGAGTTTTCCCTGTTGCTAAAACAAAATCTTCGGGTTTATCTAATTGCATCATTTTCCACATCCCTTCAACATAATCTTTTGCATGTCCCCAATCTCTTTTAGCATCTAAATTCCCTAAAAATATTTTGTCCTGCAAACCATGCATAATACGACTGGCAGCTCGTGTAATTTTACGTGTAACAAATGTTTTACCTCTACGAGGTGATTCATGATTAAATAAAATTCCATTTGCAGCAAACATATTGTATGCTTCGCGATAATTTACAATTGTCCAGTACGCAAAAAGTTTTGCAACACCATACGGTGAACGCGGATAAAATGGTGTTTTTTCTGTTTGCGGGATTTCCTGCACCAATCCAAATAATTCAGATGTAGAGGCTTGATATATCTTAGTCTTTTCAGCCAAACCTAATAAACGAACAGCCTCAAGAATTCTTAAAGTACCAATTCCATCGGCATTTGCAGCATATTCCGGCATATCGAAACTTACCTTTACATGCGACATTGCTCCCAGGTTATAAATTTCATCAGGCTGTACTTCCTGAATTATTCTAATTATATTAGATGAATCGGTAAGATCGCCATAATGTAATTGAAAATTAAGATGAGTTTCGTGTGGGTCCTGGTAAATATGGTCTATTCGTTGAGTATTGAATAAAGAGCTTTTTCTTTTTATCCCGTGTACTTTATATCCTTTCGATAATAAAAGTTCCGCTAAATATGATCCATCCTGCCCTGTAACCCCAGTAATTAAAGCTTTTTTCATAAAATTAAGATGTAGAATTTATAGTTCAACACAAATGTAAAAAATAAATCGTTGATATTTGAATTCATTTAACTTTTGTAAATTTACATTTTACTAAAATCAAAAAAATGAAAATATATCTCGATTATAATGCTACAACGCCAATTGACAAAGAAGTAGCACAAGCTATGCAACCATATTTGGCAGATTATTTCGGTAATCCTTCAAGCTCACATAGTTTTGGTATTGAAACAAAAAAGGCTGTTGAAAATGCACGAAAACAAGTTGCAAACTTGATTAATTGTAAACCACACGAAATAATTTTTACAAGCGGAGGATCAGAATCAAACAATTATGCCATTAAAGGAATAGCATACGCTTACGAAAACAGGGGAAATCATATTATTACATCTACTATTGAGCATCCTGCGGTAGTTGAAGTTTGTAAATACCTCGAAAGAAAAGGATTTAAAATTTCTTACATTCCGGTTGATGAATATGGTGTAATCGATATTAAAAAACTGGAATCTGCTATCACGAAACAAACCATCTTAATTACAGTAATGCATGCAAATAATGAAATTGGCACAATTCAACCTATTTCTAAAATTGCAAATATTGCACAAAAAAACAGCATCTATTTTCATACTGATGCAGCACAATCGGCAGGTAAATATCCTGTTGATATAAAAGAGCTTGGCGTTGATCTTATTTCTTTAGCCGGCCATAAATTGTATGCACCAAAAGGAATAGGAGCACTTTATATTAAAGAAGGTGTTCAGTTAGAAAAATTAATTCACGGTGCAGATCACGAACAAAATAAAAGAGCCGGAACTGAAAACGTTTTAGAAATAGTTGGTTTAGGTAAAGCATGTGAAATTGCTCATCGATACTTATATCGTAACATAACACATATGCAATCGGTAAGAAATTTACTTTACAACAATTTAAAAGAAAGTATTCCTAACATAAAACTGAATGGTCATCCCGAACACAGATTACCAAATACCTTAAATATTAGTTTTCCAAATATTGAAGCCAACATTCTGTTAAATGAATTGGAAAGCAAAGGTATTGCAGCCTCAGCTGGTGCTGCCTGTCATACCGATTCAATTGATGTTTCTCCTGTATTAACTGCTATAAAGCTAAATACAGAATATGCTATGGGAACAATAAGGTTTTCAGTCGGGAAATATACAACTGACCAGGAAATAAACAGGGCTTCAGAAATAATTATTGAAACAGTTAGTCAATTTAATCAGGATGGAAAAGAAATCAAACATTCTCCTGATACAGATTTTTCTGATATTAAACTTACTAAATATACTCAGGGACTGGGTTGTGCTTGTAAATTGAGACCACAGGAATTGGAAAAAATCTTAAAAGATATTCCTGTACACAATAATCCGAATATATTAATTGATACTAAAAATTCCGATGACGCCGCTGTTTATAAAATAAATAATGAAACGGCATTGGTTCAAACAGTTGATTTTTTCACACCTGTTGTAGATAGACCTTATGACTTTGGAGCTATTGCTGCAGCAAATGCACTAAGTGATATTTATGCTATGGGTGCAAAACCAATTTTTGCTTTAAATATTGTGGGATTTCCTTCAGCCAGATTACCTATGGATGTTCTAAAACAAATACTTAAAGGAGCACAAGATAAAGCTAACGAGGCCGGTATCAATATTTTAGGAGGACACACTATTGACGATCCTGAACCAAAATTCGGAATGGTTGTAAGCGGAATAGCTCATCCCGATGAGATTTTAACAAATTCCAGGGCTAAGGAAGGTGATGCTATTATTTTAACAAAGCCCATAGGACTTGGAATAATAGCAACTGCCTTAAAGCGTGGAATGGTTAATAAAAACACTGAAAATTTTGCCATTAAAATCATGTCAGAATTGAATAAATATGCTGCTGAAATTATTAGAAAATTTGATGTTAATGCTTGCACTGATGTTACCGGATTTGGACTATTAGGACATTTAAGCGAAATTTCACTTGCAAGTAAGATGGATGTTGATATATTTTCACAACAAGTGCCTGTAATTGAAGAAGCCCGGGAATTTGCAACAAGCAATATTATTCCGGGAGGATCAACAAATAATCTTAATCATTTCTCGAAATACATTGATTGGGATACTAATCTTTCTGAGATTGAAAAAATTATTTTATGCGATGCCCAAACATCAGGAGGATTGTTATTTACAATCCCAATGAGTCAGAAAGATGAAGTAATAAAGCAGCTTAAAGAATCGGGAATTGAGTTTGCATCTCACATTGGTAATTGTGTATCGAAAGGAAATGGAGTAATAAGTGTTTTAAAAAAATAAAATTTTTGAGTTATTTCTATAATTTGTTAATGTTTAATAAAAAACATAGGTTGTGTAAATGGTTTAAATTTCGTGTAATTTTGTGTTTTAGTGCTTTCGTGGCAAAATAAAATAGCCACTAAAACACAGAAACACTAAAACCCACAAAAAATCAAAAATGAAAAAAAATAAATTAATATTACTTTCAATATTTAGTTTTTTTGTTGTTAGTAATTCTTCAGCACAAAATAATATTCCTGAATTAAATAAAGAAATTGTTAAATACGTAAAATCTGTTAAAGGTAAAAAAGTTGACAGAGGCGAATGCTGGGATTTAGCAAATCAGGCTCTTATACATGTTAACGCCGACTGGGATAAAGCATATATATATGGTAATATAGTTGATCCTGAAACAGATCAAATATTTCCCGGAGATTTAATTCAATTCGAAAATGTGAAGGTTAAATATACTGAAGGAAATGCAACTTACACCGAATTTATGACTCATCATACTGCAATTGTTTATAAAGTTATAAGTAAGGGCGTTTTTGAAATCGCTCACCAAAATACAGGATCATCAGGGAAAAAAGTAGTTGTAGGTAAACTGAATTTAAATCATGTTGTGAAAGGTGATATCTTTTTTTACCGGCCTACAAAAAAATTGGAAAATAATTAATAGAATTTCGATTAGTTACAATATTTTTCCAAATAAACTATCGCTTCATAACTTCCATAACGCTTTCCTTTTTCCCAGTCTGAGCAAGCACCTTTTTTGTCACCCAATTTTAATCGGGCAAATCCTTTTTTTGCATAGATATCACCATTGTAAGGCTCAATGTCTAAATACATAGAATAATCCCGAATGGCATACTCGTATGTGTTTGTCGCAGAATATATATCGCCTCTTAACTCGTAAAAATCTTTATTCGATTTTATCTGCATTGATTGATTAATGGCTTTAAGTGCTTCGAAATAATCTTTGTTTTTAAAGTAAGATTTACTGCTTAAATAAAGCACATCAGGATTCTCGGGCAAAACTTTTAAAATGGAGTTGGTCAGATTAATAGCTTTATCAAAATTTGCAGTTTTAAACAATAAATTTGCTTTTATGATGTAATTATCAATTTCGTATGGATTTATCCTTGTTAACTTATTAATATCCTGCAAAGCAGCATCGTATTCATTTATTTCTTTATTTAATGTAACTCTTTGTTTTAGATATTCAGGTCTGGATTTTTTCAGCTCTATAGCCGAATTAATCGATTGTAATGCACCTTGCAGGCCTCCTTCAAAATATGCAATTCTACTTTTTAAATAATGTGCCTGAGCAATATTATTGTTTCTGGATAGTATTTCATTAATAACAAATAATGCCTGAGTATATTTATCATCCTGAATTAATCGCTCAACCTGGTAAATCTGCTTTTCGGTTTGAGAATAAAAATTTCCTGACAAAATATATTGATCTAATCCTAAATTATATATACCGGAAAATTCAATATTATCTAATAAATCAAATAGAGAAATTTTATATTTTGATCTAAGATTATCCTCCAAAGCATTTTTTGCATTTTCCGGGTCATTTAAGCTTAGAAATATTTTTACTTTATACGCGCTTGAGTAAAACTGCTTTAACTTATCAAGTTTGTTACAACACTCTATAGCCTTTTTATAATTACCCAGTTCATAAAATGCCTCAACTTTTGCTAAATAAAACTCAGGGGCCGGATTTTCAGAAATTAAAATATCAAGTGAATCAACTGCTTTAGAATAATTACCTTGTTTAATATCAACAAAGGTTTGCAATTCTCTTATCCTGATATTCTGTGAAAATAGAATCCCCGGAAATAGTGTTATAATTAAAATATATATAAACCGGACACTCATTATTTAGTTATTAGTTGCAATTTTTTAATATTATTTTTTTCAGTTGTTTAAATACGATATAACTTAAAAATGTAATGTAAAATTTGGCGAATGCTTTTTTGTGTATTTTTGTGTTTTCGTGATTTAGTGGCTAATAAAAAAAGTGCCACAAAAACACTAAAACACTAAATCCCACTAAAGCCACCATAATTTATTTTATTTTTTATTATTTAACTTGCTGATAGAACATAATTTACAATGTCAGCTAAGGTAAATTTATCACTAAAAATCGCTAAAAACTTTTTTACTCATTACTAAATTCCCCACCTGATTTTCCGGTATAAATATGAATAAAGCCTACTATGTTTCTTAATTCAAGACCTGATATACGAGGTTCCCACACATCACAAATATAATAATATACACCTGCAGAAACTGTCTTATTTGAATTTTTAGTTCTTCCATCCCATTCAATTAAGGGATTAGTTGTTTGAAACACTAATTCTCCCCATCGATTAAAGATTTTCATATCAACCTTTTTAACATAATCTAATGGATTATCGGCAATATATATATCATTTATTTCATCTCCATTCGGAGTAAAAACATTAGGCAATCCATAGTAAGAACAATTATCAACACATTTAACATAAGACAACTCACTTTCGTTATTAAACGAATCGACTGCAGCAACAGCATAACATGCTCCCATTGATTCTTCAGGGAAATGTTCATAACGTGTATTTTCTGCTCCCCAAATTCTTAGGATAGAGTCTAATTCCATATCCGAACTATTTGTGTAATAAATTTTATATGCAATAACATCATCAGCACAGGTAAGGTTTGGGTTATTCCATGTTAGTATGTTTTTTAAACTATCACATGATGATCTTACATTAAGTGAAGGCGGACATGGTCGCTGGTAATCTTCAGGTATCTGGCAATTTTCGTGCGACCAGTTAATTGTTGGATATTCCACAGTATCAATCTTATAAGCACCTATACTTTTTACTTTATAACAATATGTATTTCCATTTTTCAAGTTATTATCCGTATATGTTCTATTTGTTGTATAAGCAATGGAATCGAACTGAGTTGTAGCATTATTTAATCGGTAAATCACATATTCATTATCAAGCCAGGCTGTATTTTTCTTAATATTTATTTCTACCAAATTATCAGCTGGACTTAAATCAAGAAAAATAGACGATGCAAGTTGAGGAATACCTATTCTAAAACGATCTCCCGGAGCATCATTATATAATGCTATTTCGTATGAGTATTGCGTTTCTGCGGTATTTAATCCCGAATCATAAAAAGTGGTGTCATCTAATCCTGCAATTGAATCTATTCTTTTTAGTCGCATACCAAACTCATCATCAGACCTGTAAATAATATACTTGAAAGGGCCAACAGCTCCCGGCACAGTATCCAAACGGCTTGGTTTTGCCCAACGAACCATTATTTCTCCAATTGATAAATCAGTATTTAGAACACTTACGTTGGTAATAGTCGGGAATCCTGAAGCCAGCGATGCACATTGTTCTTCTGATGGAAAACTTTGAGCTCCGTCGGCATATTCCGCAACAATTCTGTAACAATAATCAAAACCCTGAACAAGCCCTTCGCCATTGTCATTATCAATAAAAGCTGTATCTGTTGTCTCACCAACAAATTCGTATCCCGAATCTTCGGGCAAACCGGTTGTACAACTATCATGAACGTAATCCAAAGAACCTATTTTTCTGTAAATAAGATATTTTTCAGGATTACAATCCGGAGCTTCCCAGTTTAAACGAATAAATGCATTTCCAGGTTCAGTAACTAAATCATAGGGAGCAGGTCCAATTACTTTAACTAATAATCTTTCTATACCAACCAAATTTACATCCGAATGATCATCCTTTGCAGAAATAATAACCATATATGGTTCTTTTCGGATATGATTACAATGTGTAATCCAGTTAAATATTGAAACTGTCTCACCCGGAACACTTGAGACTTCTTCAATTGTTGCAGGATTTGTTTCAAACAAAAAAGGCCCACCTGTTGCAGTATGTTCAATATTATCTAAATCAATATCGGTACTTCGAATAATAACATTTGCTGTATCGCCAACTAAAACGCAAATTTCTCCTATTGAATCTATTTCCGGAGGGTGATTTTCTGATACGTAAACATCAATCTGCATATCACGTGTAATAGATCCCATTTTTACCCCGGTTCTCCATTCATCAATCATAATTGCTAAATTAAACTTCCCGGTATCAGGTGGGGCATCCCAAATCAAATCACCTGTAATCTCATTAATGCCAATAGATGTGGTTGCAGGCGGCAAGGTGTAACCACTTATTGGTTCTCCATTCTCTCCTGTACAGCTGGTTAATGAGTATGCCAAACTATCACCATCAATATCATAAGCACCCGGATTATGAATAAAAATTCGATATTGTGCCGCTTGATTTATCGGAGGATTCAATAATATTGGAGCATTATTAGGGCCCATCTCAGGGTTCACAAATATTGTTGTTTGAACAGAAAATACGGTATTTACAGAGTTTGGAATATTTTCAACACCAAAGTTCCTGTTAGGATCTTGAACCAAAACAACATAAATTCCCGGACCCGGGAAAGTATGTCGGGCAATATACCTGTTTCGTCGATAAAAATCAGGTAATTCTAATAAATCATGTCTTGGTACTGTAGTAAATGTACCATCACCCCACTCTACTTCAAGCTCCTTCCTGTCGACATTACTCAATGTATAAGTATATGTTGTTACAGTAATTTCATATGTTAACTCTGAAATTTGTGTGTATGTAATTTCTCCTGCCCTGTTGTGTGTGGCATATAAATCTGACGAACCCACAAAAAGCAGAATAAGAACTATAAATATTTTTAATTTGCTAAAAATCATCAAATTCTATTATTTGTTTTGTTTGCTTTAAATTAAATTGATAACCCTTTTCTTTTTCTCCATATTTCAAAATTAGCAAGTTTTTTTGATCAAAATACAAATCTAAAAGTATGGTATTTGAAATTTTCAAAGATTTTAGTTCATTTTCGATCGAAGCTTCATAATGAAACCAAATAGCTTCTTGATCTTTCTTTATTCCTATATAATTAATTATTTTATTCTCGCCCCCTTCTTCAGTGATTTTAAAATGACTCGAAAAATATTCATCTATTTTTTTTTGATATTTACTATAATTATCTTCATTATCAAAATCAATATTTACCTGGTATAAATGTGCAAATAATAATTGAAAATCATCTTTGAAAACTTTAAATGATAATGAAATTTTATTTTGCTCCGGTAAATAATCCATATTTATTATTGATACATGAACCGGATGCATCAAATTAAAGATGCTCATAAGAAAAATAAAAACACTATTTATCCATAAATTCATAAGCTAAAATTACTATTTTTTTATTTCTTTGATAATAATTATAAAAAAACAACTATGTCAATTTTTTATTTGTATTTTCAATTAGGCATTTCGCATATCACAGATATTCAAGGGTATGATCATATATTATTTTTATTAACCCTTTGCGCCGTTTATTCCATAAAACAATGGAAAAATGTTTTGGTTTTAGTAACTGCCTTTACTATAGGGCATTGTACAACATTAGTATTAGCCACATCAAATTTAATAAATATTTCATCGACAGTTATTGAATTTCTCATTCCGGTTACAATATTATTAACAGCAATTGTAAACATTGTTCAGAAAAATGATTATGTAACACATAAATTACATACAATCAAATATGCGACTGCTCTGTTTTTTGGATTAATTCATGGTTTAGGTTTCTCCAATTATTTAAAGAGTTTATTAGGAATGGAATCTAATATTATAAAACCTCTTTTTGCTTTCAATATCGGGATCGAATTAGGTCAAATAATTATTGTTCTCATAATTTTTAGTATCACTGGTTTATTAACAAATTTTCTAAAATTTAATAAACGTGAATGGAGTATGGTATTATCAGGCATAGGATTGGGAGTATCAATAATTTTAATTATAGAACGATTTCCTTTTTAACAGCCTTTATGTTGATATAAATCATTGAAATATAATTGGAAACTTGATTAATATTAGTTATTTTGGGGATTCGATTATTCAATCAATTTTACCAGTTATGAAAAAATTAATATTATTTTGGATTTTACTTGTTATAACAAGTATTTCTATAAAAACTAATGCTCAGCAAATTGAAAATCTTCGAATAAAAACATTTGAAGATAAATTAAATCTGATATATGATATAGTGCATGAGAAATCCGGTCAATTATTTGACATCGAAGTTTTATGCTCCAACGATGGTGGAACAAGTTTTACTATTCCGTTAAATTCTGTTTCCGGAGACTATGGCAATAATATTGAGGGAGGAAAAGATAAAATTATCGTGTGGGATGTATTGAAAGATAGAAAAAATATGAAAGGTGAAGATTATGTTTTTAAAATTGTAGCCACACCAGGTAAATTAGAAAATCAAACCGATAATGTTGAAGCATTTCATTTCGAATTAGTTGATTGTTATAAAAAAGATAAAAAAATTATATGTGCATTAAAAATCACAAATAATGGAAAAAAACGGGAACTTAAGATGATAAACCGTTTAGCACGTATTTATGATTTTAAAGGGAAAAAGGTCGAGGCTTACTCATCAAAACTTGGAAGAGTGCAGGGCAATGCCCGATATGCAACACCAACATTAACATTTCAACCTAATCAAACAGATATTGCATTATTTAGTTTTGATATTACAGATGGCTTTTCAAACAGAATTAAAATGCTTGAGTTTGGTGTCGAAGTATTGGAAATAACGTATGGCCTTGATCTGAAAACAGGAAATATTCAGTTTAAAGATATTTCATTTGACAATCCTCAAGAACTGGCTAAAACAGAATTAATATCTCGAACAATGAGCCTCAATATTGGCCCCGAAATAACCCGAATCGTAGATATACAACCACCACATATAAGTTTTAGTAAACCTCAATTAATGAAGGATAAAACTACAAAGGTTAACACCGAAGAAGTAATTATTCACGGGAAAGTAACCGACAAAAATGGCGTTTTTGAGCTTACTGTTAATGGTATGTATGCCAACCTAAAAGAAAATGGTGATTTTGAAACCGACATTTATCTGGTTGAAGGTAATAATAATGTTTTTGTTCGTGCTGTAGACGCCTTTAACAATTCAATTGAAGAAACTTATTCTATTGTTTATCAACCAATAAACAAGGAGAATCAGCGACAAACAAGTAATAATGTAAGTAAAGATCCTTCTATGCTTAATAAAAAAACAGCCAAAGAAGGAAAATATTATGCATTGTTAATTGGAGTTAACGAATATCCCGATCCTGAAATTATGAATCTTGACCAGCCCGTTACTGATGCAGGAAAGCTGTATAATACATTAACAACAAATTATACTTTTGAAAAGGAAAACGTTACCTTACTAAAAAGCCCGACTCGTGAGGAAATTATATCCGAACTTGATCGATTAAACAGAATAATTACCGAAGATGATAATTTATTAGTTTTTTATGCTGGCCATGGTTATTGGGACAGAAAAGACGAAATTGGTTATTGGTTACCTTCAGATGCGAAAAAGGCAAATACAGCAAACTGGATGAGAAACAGCACCACTCGCGATTATCTCCGTACTGTAAAAACAAAACATACACTTCTTATTGCTGATGCTTGTTTTAGTGGTGGTATATTTAAAACAAGAAAAGCATTTGCCAATGCCCCCAAATCAATTCAAGAATTATATGAAGTTCCAAGTCGTAAAGCTATGACAAGTGGTACTTTAAAAGAAGTACCTGATCGCAGTGTTTTCTTGCTTTATTTAACTAAAAGACTTGCTGAAAATACACAACCTTATATTTCGGCAGAAGAATTATTTAGCAGTTTTAAAATCGCTGTTTTAAATAATAGCTCAAATACACCACAATATGGTGAAATAAAAGATACCGGTGACGAAGGAGGTGATTTTATTTTTACCAGAAGAGTAGACAATTAATTAATAAATAAATCCTATTTATTGCAATCTTATAATTGTTTAGGTTCTTTCGCTTTAATTTAGATTTTTTTATTGAACCCATTCCGGGTTCTTATTATAGATTACATCTACCATCCACAGGTTTCACCTGTGGTTATTATTGTTTAATACCTTCGAGAATATTAGCCACTCCACATAAAACCACGTAGTGGTTTAACAATAATACCCGCAGGCACAGCCTGTGGGTAATATCTATCACTAATCTCTCAACGCCGAAGGTGTTGAATTTTAATACAAAAAACATATACACCCTAAACAATTACGCAATTTTATATAAAAGAATCTGTTTTCTTTCATTTTATCGAAAATTATAATGTGTTTGTCCTGTAAGACAAATTCAAAACTTGCATAACTACTTCATTTTTCTTATATTACTTGCTTCACAAATAATATAAGCCATGTCTGAAATTGTTCACGAATTAGATCAGATTGCCATTTCAGTTAAATCGCATATGCTTCTGAGAAAGTTACTCAGAGAAAACCCTATGCTTGATGAAATAATGCGAAATGCCAGAAACGAAACTGAAGCATTAGTAGGCGTAAGAAACCTGATACTTGAAGAGCTAAAGAAACACATTGATGCATATAAGTTTTATAAACGTGAGGTTATTGGCCGTGAAGCATTCGAAAAACTAGAATGGCAAGATTTAGCAGCTATTCGTTTACTTGATTATATAGATAATGCAGGACGTGAATTTGATGATTTAAACTTACGTGGAGAAAAAGCCGTAAGTAACCCAATTGCTTTAATCTGGCTGGCAGTAAATTTTGGAACAGGTGGTGCAAAACCATTCTTTTTTGAAGATATGCTTCAGCTTTTTAGACAATTTACAGGTAAATCAAAACGAGAGTTACCTTCAAAGGAAAAGGTAGAACAATGGATGGATAGATGGAGTCATGGTTTGGATCCACGCATTACAAAACTGCGTGAAGAAAACCGTGAACGTATTTTAAAAATCATAATTGATAAGATTGATTCAGGAGATATTAAAGATTCTAAATATTTTTTTGAACCAGACATATCTCAGGAACAAAAGTTTTTAAAAACCCTGGAATGGTGGGACGATCGTCTTTTTCATTTAAGATTTGCTGTTCGATCACCAGATTTATTAAATGAGCTTTTAGGGAATTCTCTCGATCCTGATACAATGAAAGTATTATATGAAGCTAAAGAAAAAGGAATTCCGTTTTTTGTAAATCCATATTATTTGTCATTATTACATGTACGAGTACCTTATTTTGCCGTTGGTGCCGATTTGGCTATTCGTCATTATGTAATTTACAGCAAACAGTTGCTTAATGAATTTGGTTACATAATTGCCTGGGAAAAAGAAGATATAGTTGAACCGGGAAAACCAAATGCAGCAGGCTGGCTTCTACCCAACGATCATAATATCCATCGCCGGTATCCTGAAGTTGCAATATTAATTCCTGATACAATTGGCCGTGCCTGTGGTGGATTATGTGCATCATGTCAGCGATTGTACGATTTCCAGAGAGGTAATCTTAATTTTAATCTCGATAAACTAAAACCACGTAAAACCTGGGAAGAAAAACTTAAAAATCTTTTAAAATATTTTGAGGACGATCCTCAATTACGTGATATTCTGATCACGGGTGGCGATGCATTAATGAGTTCGGATAAATCACTTGAAAAAATCTTAAATGAAATTTATGAAATGGCTTTACGTAAAAAAAAAGCCAATAAAAACAAAGCTAATGGTGAAAAATATGCCGAAATTATAAGAGTAAGACTAGGAACAAGATTACCGGTTTATCTGCCTCAAAGAATTACATATAAGCTAACTCAAATCTTAAAGGATTTTAAAGAAAAAGCCACTAAAATTGGTATAAAACAATTTGTTATTCAAACGCATTTTGAATCACCAATGGAAGTAACACCCGAAGCTCGTGAAGGAATCCGAAAACTAATTACTGCCGGCTGGATTGTTACAAATCAATTGGTTTTTACAGCTGCTGCATCGCGTCGTGGGCATTCTGCTAAACTAAGAAAAGTACTTAACGATATTGGAATTATTAATTACTATACCTTTAGTGTTAAAGGTTATATGGAAAATAATTTCAATTTTGCCACCAACGAAAGAGCAGTTCAGGAACAAATGGAAGAAAAGATTTATGGCAAAATCCCTGAAGAATATTACGATGAAATAAAAGACTTTCCGAATCACTCCGAATTATTAGTTGAAAAAATATCAGAGTTAAAAAGTAAAGCTAACCTGCCTTTCCTTGGTACAGATCGTAATGTATTAAACTTACCCGGAGTTGGTAAAAGTCTTACTTTCAGAACCATTGGAATAACCCGGTATGGAAGGCGAATATTGGAATTTGATCATGACGCCAATCGTAATCACAGCCCTATTATTGAAAAAATGGGAAAAGTAATTATTATTGAATCCAAGTCGATTAGTGAATACCTTGAACAACTCGAAGATATTGGCGAAAATATTTCTGATTATGAAAGCATCTGGGGATATTCAATTGGAGAAACAGAACCCCGTATTCCTATTTATGAATATCCTGAGTATGAATTTGAAATAACTAAAGAAAATACGAATCTTGAGATTGTTGATTAAATCCTAAATTATGCGTAGTGAACTGCTAGCTATTACACACAATTATTTTAAAACAATATTTAAACTTTAAAACCACATCTATTTTATTGTTTTTACATGTTTTGACCGCATCTATTCCATTTTCGGCATGCAAAATATTTGCCTGAGTTTTGGACAATATCATTTCAAAATACCGATAGTTGTTTTCTCCATCTTCGGCAATAAGAATAGTTTTACCGAATCAATTATAATTAGGTTCCTGATGTGAATTTGCTTTAACCAGCATTTCTTTTTCTGATATATTCTCATAAGGTATTGTAAAGTAAAAAACAGAGCCTTTACCAATTTTTGATTCAACCCAAATATCACCCTGCATACGGTCTATAAAACCTTTTGCAATTGCTAAACCTAAACCTGCTCCTTCATAAGTTCTTGACATACCAGTTTCGGACTGATGAAAACATTCAAATATTTTTTCTTTAATCCCAGAATCAATTCCTATGCCCGTATCACGAACAAAAAATTCAATATGCCTGGTTTTATAACTTGCTCCAATTTCAATTTTACCTTCCTGAGTAAATTTAATGGCATTATCAAGTAATTTATTTAAAATCCGGGAAGTTTTATCTTTATCGGAATAAAGTAATTTTTTAGTATCAGGAATTTCGAAGGTTTGTATTAACTCAATACCTTTTTGATCACATTTATCTTTATAATAATTAAAGTTGGCATCAACTATTTCCGTAGCATCAAATTCTTCATTTGTAATTTTGATTTGACCTGTTTTTATTTTCGATACATCGATGACATCCTTAATAATGGCCAGCAATTGATGACAATTTTCGTTAATAACATTAATATGCTGGAGTTTGTCTTTATACGACAAATCCATATCTTTAAGAAGATTGGCAAATCCCATGATTCCGTTCATCGGGGTTCTGATTTCGTGCGACATGTTTGTAAGAAAAGCAGATTTCAGCCTGTCAGATTCTTCAGCTTTCATTTTGGCTTTTTCAAGTTCAGCAGTGCGTTTTTTTACCAATTTTTCGAGATGATTTCGATGAAGTTCCAGTTCTTCTTTTTGTGATAAAATTTCTTCGTTTTGAGCCAGAATTTCTTCTTTTTTATTTAGTATTTCATTTTCAGCTTCTTTAATTTTGGTAATATCAGTATCTATAGCTATAAGTTTTTCAACTTGTCCTTTATTATTAATAATTGGAGTTAATGTGGTTTGAATCCATTTTTTTTTACCCGTTTTATATGTAATATGATTTTCGTAAGTGATACTTTCTTTTTGATTCAAACAACGCTCTACAATGTTTTTAATATCAGGATTGTGGCTTATCTTAAAAATATTATTACCTGTTTTATCAATAAACCTGCTTAATGAATATTTATATAATTTAAAAAAGCCTTCGTTAACCCATTCAATATGTCCATCGGGTTTTGCTAAAACAACAACATTATTGGTTTCCCGGGCAATTATTGATTGTTTTTCAAGTTCTTTGTTTACACATGACAGACGTTTTGCCTGTATTTGAATTTCTTCTTTTTGCCGAGAAATTTCAATAGTTCTTTCTTTGACAGTTTTTTCAAGCTTGTCTTTTTCCTTTTTCAGTTTACGTGTATAAAGTTTAACAATAAGCCAAACTAAAAAAAGTGTACTAATACCATAAGTAATATATGCAATCATACTTCACATTTTATTACATTGTTTATTCCAGTATTACTGCCATTATTTTGAATTTAAAATTGCTTCACAATCATCAGGATTGCAGAAGATAACAGATCTCTGGTCAAGAGATATCGAGGAAGGATCAATCAAATCAGATTCGCCTGTTTCCAGATATACTCTGCTTATAGGCGATGAAAAATATTCTGACAAATCTAATAAAGTGCTTGTTTTATCCGTGAAAGCTAAAACAAGCTGATAATTTCCCGATTCCATCAGATAAGCATTCACCTCTTGTTCTGTTTGAATTTTATTTTTTACTAAAGAATTTTTCAAATAGCGGTTTACCCATTCAAGATAGGGATAATAATCATAATCCGGATAGGTTAAAGGATAATGAAATGATGATGTGCCGGGATTGGTTGATTCCCATTCTTCAAATTCTTCCATTACTTCTCTATAATTTGAAAATTCAGCAATACCTTTATCAACGAAATATTCCTGTAGCCAGCCCAGCATTTCATCTAAACATTGCCTGTTGTCAACATCATTTGGATCCCAATCATGAAGATGCGAACCCACGCTAAATACCCAGACCAAATCATTTTCATTAGTTTTCCAATTCAAATACAGTTGCAAAAACATGGCCTTAAGATGCTTAGCCGAAGCATCTATCTCAACACCAAAATGTGTACCTGTGTCAAAAATAGGATATTGCGGGATGGTAATTAATTTTCCATCTGTATTTTCTTCGAGAACAAATTCTCCCGGCCTAAATGGATTGTATGGAACCTGATGAAAATACGGAAGCATTTGTTGTTCTTCACCCCCTTCTTTCATCTTAAAACCTAATCCGGAAAGCCAATTATATTTTTCATTATTTGTAATACCTCGAGGTTCAGGAGATCCATACACCAGATTAACTGCTGAAATTTCACTTGGGTTGCTTAATCCAAGAGCCTCTTTAATCATATTGTTAACAAATTCTACATTCTCCTCAAGATATTTTTTCTGCTCGGATCCTGTCATTTGAAAAAGCTGCAATTTTTCCCATTCGTTGAACTGACCCTTAGACTTATATTCATGTGAATGAGTTCCAATAATGCCTCCGCTTTCATATAGCTGTTTAACTAAAGACAGGCATCGTTCCTTATCTTCACTTTCAGTGCACATCTCTGCCCATGGGCCTACAGACAAAAAAGATATGTCTGCGCCATAGTTTCGTGTAATATCCAACAGCCATTCAAGATCATTTAATTGTGCCTTAAATACTTGCATTCTTATTTCAGGGTTGGGAGAACCTGAAACCACCTCGATTATGAAATCTTCGTGAGTATGAACATCAAATACAATATTTATTTTTCTTTTGACTGAATCTGGTTCATCGTTATTTAAATCCTGTTCTTTTTCACACGCCATAAAAGCGATTGCGAATACAATTCCCATAATAATTAAAATTGTTTTTTTGTTCATAATATTCCTCCTTTATAATTTTATTGAATCACAATTTTCTTCACACTTATAATATCATTAACTACGGTATTTATGCCATAACCGGTAAAAACAATTGCAAAGTCACTATTAAAATTTTATAGCTCAAATAAACCGAGCTTGTTATATAAAAACAAATAAAATATCGTACGATTGATCAATCGTACGATATTTGTATAATTATGTAGCAGGTTTTAAGGATGTTAGTTTTTTTAACTGAACAAGGAAGATGTGTAGGTTATTTCTTTAAGGTATTACATTATTTCTGAAATTAGAAGGTGTAATACCCGTGAATTTTTTAAAAGCATTATTAAATCTTGGTGTAGACCAAAAACCTGCTTCTTTTGCTATGCCAGCTATTGATAAATTATATGTCTTTTGAGGATCGGAAAATAAAAACATTGCTTCTTTTATCCTGTATTCGTTTATAAAATCAGTATAATTTTTCCCGAATTCATCATTTATTACCTGGGAGAGATAATACCGGTTAGTAGATAATTTTTTCGCGAGACTGTTTAGTGTTAAATCGGTTTTAATATAAATTTTTTCATCATCAAATAGTTTTTCTAAATTTTCGAGTATTTTTTCTTTTTCATCATCGGGTACCACATTTTGTAAACTTGTATCACAAGACTTTAATTTTTCTTTAAGGTTTTTAAGGTCTTTTTCTTTTGAAAGTACATCGAGGTTTTTAGAAACAAGGAATTTATATGCCTTATTTTTTTTCCTTAATAAAATAAGAATTATTGTAATTGCTGTACCGGCAAAAAACATTACTATGATATATATTATTTGTGTTTTTTTATGATGATTTATTTTTATAGTTTTTATATTATTCTCGTATTCCAATGCCTGTATTTGTTTATCTTTTCTCTCGGTTTCATATTTGGTTTTCATATCTGCAATTTGCTTGTATGTTTCCAAATTGAAAACAGAATCTTTTAAAGCAGTGTATTGTTTATAATATTCAAAAGCTTTTTTATAATTGCCCATTGCTGAATAGCTTTCTGAAAA
>JAIORB010000093.1 GCA_021108325.1 Bacteroidales bacterium
ACATATTAATTATAAGGGATTGATTTTTTCAATCCCTTTTTTTTTGAATCAATTACTAAACCTGATCTTTATCTTTTTTAAGCAAAAACTTTTTTAGTACTTTTGAAATCAAATTTATTTATAAGATCAAATTTCGATTGTGATGGGTGTGTCTGAAAATATAAAACAATTTCTTGCCAGTGAAATTCCTGCAAATGTTAAATTGATTGCTGTTTCTAAAACAAAACCAGTTGAAACAATTCTGGAAGCTTATAAGTCCGGTCATAAAATTTATGGCGAAAATAAAGTTCAGGATTTAGTCGATAAATATAATGAATTGCCAAAAGATATTGAATGGCATATGATTGGCCATATGCAAAGCAATAAGGTGAAATATGTAGCTCCGTTTGTTTCATTAATTCATGGTGTTGATAGTTTTAAATTGTTAAAAGTAATTAATAAAGAAGGAGAGAAGAATAACAGAAAAATTGATTGCCTGCTTCAATTTCATATAGCAAAAGAAGAAACTAAGTTCGGCCTGGATTTAAACGAAACGACAGAGTTTTTGAAATCAGACGAATTTAAAAATCTGAATCATATAAATATTTGTGGTGTAATGGGAATGGCAACTTTTACTGAAAATGAAGATACTATTCGACCTGAATTTAATGAATTAGTTCATATCTTTAATCAATTAAAAAACACTTATTTTCCAAAGAATGATGATTTTAAGGAAATATCGATGGGAATGTCTGCCGATTATAAAATTGCAATAGAAGAAGGAGCAACAATGGTGCGAATTGGTAGTTTACTATTTGGTGCACGAAATTATTAAATGTAATGATAAAATGGTTGTGACAGAAAAGGAAATATTTATTGAAGCATTTAAAAAAAGAACCAGAAAATTTGCAGTAGATGTTATTTATATTTTGCAATTTAATCATTTAATCATTTACGCATTTAATCATTTGATTATCATTTCCACTAAAATTTATATTGAGCGTTCACATTGAGCGTAGTCAAAATGTAGTCGAAGTATAACAGTAGAATTAAAGATATATAATTTAAATAAACATAATTATGAGTCAATTAGAAACCACTTACCTGGGATTAAAACTAAGAAATCCTGTTATAGTAGGAAGTTCAGGACTAACAAGTTCAATTGATAAGATTAAAAAAATTGAAGAAAAAGGTGCTGGTGCAATTGTTTTAAAATCAATATTTGAAGAACAAATTAAATTCGAGGCCGGTAGATTGGCTAATGGATCAGATTCTCCTGAAGCATGGGATTATGTGAATTATTATGTTAAAAATAATACTGTTCAACAATATTTAGATCTTATAAAAAAAGCAAAACAAGAAGTTAAAATTCCTGTGATTGCAAGTATTAACTGTGTTTCTTCAAAAGAATGGACTGGTTTTGCAAAAAGTATTGAAGAAGCTGGTGCTGATGCGATTGAAATCAATGTTTTTGTTTTACCAAACGATAGAAACGCTACGGCAGAAAAGTATGAAAATATTTATTTTGAATTGGCAGAGAAATTGAAAAGTACCTTAAAAATTCCATTCGCATTTAAATTGGGATCGCATTTTACTAACCTGGTTGGATTTATCCAAAAATTAAATGTTCCAGGAGTAGTTCTTTTTAATCGCTTTTATGCTCCTGATATTGATATTGATAATATGAAATTTACAACATCAGAAGTATTTAGTTCGCCTGCTGATATTCGTAATTCGTTGCGATGGGTAGGCATTATTTCTTCAAAAATTTCTGATTTGGATATTGCAGCATCTACCGGAGTTCATGATGGAAAAGCGGTAGTTAAACAGATTCTTGCAGGCGCAAATGCAGTTCAGGTTTGTTCTACTTTATACAAAAACGGTATCGATCATTTAGAAAGTATTATTAAGGAAATTGAAGACTGGATGAGTAAGCATGGATATAATAATATAAATGAGTTTCGGGGAAAAATGAGCTATGCTAAAATCGATGATCCTTTAGTATATGAGCGATCTCAATTTATGAAGTACTTTTCTAGCGTACAATAATAAAAAATCCCGTTTATTCAGCGGGATTTTTTATCATGTTTTCAATAACATTTATTAGTTCGAAATATAATGGTTTTTTATCATTTGTTATATCTTCGACATAATTCTCTAATCGCAACAAACAAGTATCTGCCAACTGGATATCAATATTTTCAAAGTTGTCAATTACCGTAAATGCATCAAATGCAAGTTGGAAATCAGACTGAATAAAAATATCAGTAAAAACTTCAATATATTTATCGAAATCTAAACTATTTTTCCAACAGGAAGAAACCAGAATTGATAATATATCTTTATAATCAGGATTTTCTATTGCTTTAATAATTGGAGGTACACAATACTGTTCTCTGAGGTTATCAAGGATTTCTATTATTTTATCACGTATAATAGTGTCCGATGTCGTACGTAACAACTCAATCACTTCAATTATAATATCTTTGTTACCATTTTCGGATATGTATTTTAAAGTATCTAATATAATAGAAGTTTTTTCCGACCTGAGATTTTTTATAATTTCTTTATTATTCATGATTTATGAATCTTAAATTTGTATAAAACCTAATTGTTTTATGAAACAAAATTAGAACAATTCCTCTTATATATTGGTTATTCAGATTATATTTTCCTATATTTAGTTCAGAAAAACATCTTGCATTTTAAAACAAAACTTAGAAATCTAACGTACAAAACCATGTGTTTTCTTGAATTACCGTGAGATGTAAATTTTGTTTTTTAAAAAAAAGTGTTATTTTTACTACAAATTGTTTTAAATTGGTAACAATTAATAAGCAGCAAATTATGAATATAAAATTATTACATCGTAAGGCGCTATATTTATCGGTAGTGATTGTATCTATTGCACTGATAACAGGATGTGGCTCTGGTAAAGACAAAGCGAATGATTCTGATGACCTTGTAACCATCGATTCTCTTGAAATAGATGAGCAATTAATACAGGATGTTAAAGCTGTAAAAGAGATTTTTTATTCATTGCCATCACCACTGGAGACAGCAATGATATTAAAGCAGGCCGGAGCGAAATACAACGAAGAGTTACTTAATTCTACAGATAATACTTCCAGATATGTTACCAATAAAAGTATGGCTTTAAATCTTGGTATATATACTACAGATTTAAGTTATGCAAGTTTGTTTGATCAGACTCAAGCTACTATTAATTATATGAATGCCTCTAAAAAGATGGCTGAAGGATTAGGTATACTGAATGCCATTGATGAGGATGTACTCGAAAGATTAGAAGCAAATATTAATAATCGTGAGGTTATTATGGATATCATTTCAGAAACAATTATGAATTCAAGTTCATTTCTTGAAGAAAATGATAGACAGGCAATGTCAACAATTATTTTAGTTGGCGGATGGGTTGAAGGATTATATATTGCGACAAATTTAGTTGAGGATGATGTTGATTTCAATAATAATGAGTTGGTAAATCGTATTATCGATCAAAAACTTACTTTAGGTACAGTACTTAGCTTATTAGATGAAAATTCTGACAATGCTGATGTTCTAAATGTAATGACCAACGTAAACGAATTGAAAGCGATTTTTGATAAAATAGAAATTACAACTTCAAAAATTGAGCCTGTTACTGATGAAGAAACTAATGTAACAACTCTAAAGTCAGAGACTACTATATCCATGAGTCCTGCCACTTATAATGAATTAAAAGAGAAAGTTAAGTTAATACGAAGTAATTATATACTATAAAAATATCCTCTGTTATGAAAAAAATATACCAGATATTAATTGTACTAACAGTATTGGCTTTAATACCTTTTCATGGTAAAACACAGTGTAAGAGTTTTGCTAAAAAGGTTTGTAAATTAGAGTTAACTCCATATATACATGATGGTAACTTTAATGCTGCTATTTTAACGGAAGGTGAAGATGCTGAATTATATAAAACATTTTACTCAGGCCAAAATTACAGAATTTATATATGTGGTTCTGCCGCACTACCTGACATTGAATTTCAAGTGCTTGATGTAAACAGAAATGTTTTATATGATAACAGGAAAAGTAATTATGCCAGAATATGGGATTTTAAACTTGAATCGAGTCAGCAACTTATAATTTCATTAAGAGTAAGGAATAATGAAGAAGAGGCGGACGAGTTAATTAGTGGTTGTGTAGCAATTATGTTTGGTATAAAGGAAGAAGCTGATTAAATAATTATATAATAATATATGAAAGCCTGTGATTATCACAGGCTTTTTTTGTTTTGTTTTCTGTTCGTTTCTATTTTTAATTTTTCTTTTAAATATTTCCCGGTATAAGATTCTTTGCATTTAGTTATCTCTTCGGGAGTACCTTCAAATATAATACTCCCTCCGTCTTTTCCACCTTCAGGTCCTAAATCAATTATCCAGTCAGCCGATTTTATAATTTCAAGGTTATGCTCAATTATTAATATTGAATTCCCTCTTGATATTAAAGCATTAAAGGCTTCAAGAAGTTTTTTGATATCATGGAAATGCAAGCCTGTAGTAGGTTCATCAAAAATAAACAATGTTGATTGCTTAGATTTTTCTTTACTTAGAAATGAAGCTAGTTTAACTCTTTGACTTTCACCTCCACTTAAAGTACTTGAAGATTGTCCCAATTTTATATAACCCAAACCTACTTCGGCAAGAGGAGAGAGTTTATCAACTATTTTATTTTCTGTCGAACCCGTTCCTTCATTAAAAAACTCGATTGCTTCGTTTACAGTCATTTCCAGAATGTTAAAAATATTTTTATCACGGTATTTAACATCCAATATTTCTTCTTTGAATCTTTTTCCATGACAGTGATCGCAAATTAGCATAACATCAGCCATAAATTGCATTTCAACCTTAATTATACCTTCTCCCTGACACTCTTCACACCGGCCACCGTCAATATTAAATGAATAATGCGAAGCTTTGTAATTATTTATTTTTGATAATTGTTGATTAGCATATAGCTTCCTTATTTCATCGTATGCTTTTAAGTAAGTAACTGGATTTGAACGAGATGATTTTCCTATAGGATTTTGATCAACAAATTCAATACTATCAAGATGTTTGACATCACCTTTTAATTCGTCAAATTTTCCGGTTTTTTCTCCTGTTCCTAATAAAATCTTGCTTAGTGCCGGAGATAATATATTTTTTACAAGTGATGATTTCCCGGAACCACTTACTCCGGTTATAACAGTTAACGCATTTAGAGGAAATTTAACATCAATATTTTTTAAATTATTTTCTCTTGCTCCGGTTAATTCTATGTAATTATTCCATTTTCTTCGTTGTTTCGGAGTGCTAATAAATTCCTTTCCCGTAAGATATTTTGCAGTTAAACTATTCTCATCTTTAATAATTTGATCTCTATTTCCCTGAAATATTATGTTGCCACCTAATCTGCCGGCAAAAGGTCCTATGTCAATTATTTCATCAGCAGATTTAATAATATCTTCATCGTGTTCAACTACTATAACAGTATTTCCTATTTTTTGAAGTTCTTTCAGAACTTTTATCAACCTGTTATTATCTCTTGAATGTAAACCAATACTTGGTTCATCAAGAATATAAAGCGATCCTACGAGGCTACTACCAAGCGATGTTGCTAAATTTATTCGTTGAGATTCACCTCCTGAAAGAGTTGATGATAAACGATTTAATGTTAAATACCCCAAACCAACATTCATTAAAAAATCTAATCGACTATTAATTTCAATTAAGATTCGTTTAGATACATCTCTTTCATAATTGTTTAATTTAAGCTCCCTGAAAAATACTTGTAACTCGTCAATTGGCAATAACACTAAATCCTGTAAGGATTTATTTCCAATTTTGACATAGGAAGCTTCTTTTTTAAGACGGGTTCCTCTACAATCAGGACAGGTTGTTTTACCGCGATATCTCGATAACATTACCCGATACTGAATCTTATATTTTTGTTCTTCTAAATGTTCAAAGAAAGCATTTAACCCTTCAAAATACTTATTGCCGGTCCATAGTAACTGTTTTTGATCTTCGGTTAAATCAAAATATGGTTTGTGTATTGGGAAATTAAATTTTTCGGCATTATAAATAAGCTTGTTTTTCCATTCCTGCATTTTTTCACCACGCCAACATGCAATTGCTTCCTCATAAATAGATAAGCCTTTATTAGGAATTACCAAATCTTCATCAATTCCAATAATTTTACCGTAACCTTCGCATTTAGGGCAGGCACCAACAGGATTGTTAAAACTAAAAGTATGAACCGTAGGTTCTTCAAATTCAATTCCATCAGCTTCAAATTTATTTGAAAAAGTTTCTGAAGAATTTTCATCGCCGAATGCCTTAATAATACAGTACCCTTTGCCTTCGGAGAATGCAATTTGAACAGAATCAGCAAATCGACTAAGAGAATCTTCATTAGTTTGAACACTAATTCTATCAACAACAATGCTTATTGGTTTTTTTTTATTAACAGAACTTGTACTCTCCAGGATATCAGTGATTTTATAAATTTCAAAATTTTGCTCTATTCTCGATATTCCTTCATTTTGCAACATTTTCAGGTAATCGTCAAATGATTTACCATTTTGAATTTGAAACGATGCAAGGATAAGAAGTTTTGTATTTTCTTTAAAACTAGTTATATGATCTACAACGTTTGTTATTGAGTGTCGTTGTACTAATTTTTTGGAAATGGGTGAATATGTTTTTCCAATTCGGGCAAACAAAAGTTTAAGATAATCATATACTTCAGTTGAGGTTCCAACTGTTGATCTTGGATTTCTTGTGTTAACTTTTTGTTCAATAGCAATTGCAGGTGGAATTCCGTGTATAAATTCAACATCAGGTTTATTAATTTTACCTAAAAATTGCCTTGCATAAGAAGATAAACTTTCGACATATCGCCTCTGGCCTTCAGCATAAATTGTGTCGAACGCTAAAGATGATTTACCGGAGCCGGAAACACCAGTGATAACAATAAATTTATCACGAGAGATATCAATATCGATGTTCTTTAAATTGTGAACTTTTGCACCTTTTATTTGGATATATTGTTCTTTGTTTGGCATAAATATTGAAAGTAATACTCCTAAATAATGTTAACAAATCTTAAATGATTTTGAAATAAAAAGATTTTTTGTTTAAATTGCACTAAATTACTTAATTAATTTCTAACCCAAAACTCGGAGGATTGTTTATCGATTAAACTTCTACCTTTTTTTATTACTTAAAAAAGGAGGTTGTTTTGAAAAAATCAAAACTTACCGATCATGAACTTGTAAAAAGGTTTATTGATGGTGAACAATCGAGTTTCGAAATCCTGATTAGTCGTCACAAAGATAAGGTATATACTTATATCTTATTAATGATTAAAAACGAGCATTTAGCTCATGACATTTTTCAGGAAACATTTATTAAAGTTGTTAAATCGTTGCATGCAGGTAAATATCAAGAGAATGGTAAATTCGTTTCTTGGGTTATTCGTATAGCGCATAATCTTATTATTGATCATTTCAGGAAAGAAAAGCAGATGAAAATTTGCTCCAATGATGAATATGAAACCGATATTTTTAATTCTCCAAGATTTTCCGATAAAACAGTTGAAGATAATATTATTCATGATCAAATTATGTCGGATGTTCGTCAATTAGTAGATTTTTTACCTGATGAACAAAAAGAAGTAATTTTATTACGTCATTTTATGGGATTGAGTTTTAAGGAAATAGCAGATCAAACAAATGTTAGTATAAATACCGCATTGGGGCGCATGAGATATGCACTAATTAACCTGCGTAAATTAGTTGAAGAAAAGAATTTAAGCTTAACTTTTACTTAAGATAAAGAAAAATAAAAAAAAAGTTGAAATAAAATATAATAAAGAAATTCCTGTTTGCGTTCTCTAAATGAATTAAAACTTATTTAGGCTTATGGGAAAAAATTCTACTCTGATTTATCTTTTTAGTAATTTTGATGAAAGCGAATTAATATTTGACAATTTTTATGAATATGATTTAAAGGAATTTGATGATATTTTAAACTTTATAGAAAGAAATACTAAAAAGGTTCCTAAAAGAATAGTTGATAATGTAATTAATTTTGCGAATAACTATTCTTAAGGATAGTATTAACAAGACTTTTAAGAGATGATGTTTAATATCATCTCTTTTTTTTGTTAAAAAACTTGACTTGTATTTATAAATGTGCTATTATTGTGATATTAAAATGATATCATTAACTTAAAATTTAATTTAACAATAATAGATTATGAAAAATGAAAAAGTATTCTCAGCAGCATCAGGTTTTTTGATGTTATTTTTGGATTTAATTATGCTTGGAGTGGGTATTGCAGGTTTAATTGTATTACACAATTTATGGTTTCTTGTACTACTGGTTATTGGTATTTTTATGCTAATCGGGCTGGTAATTGTAAATCCAAACGAATCTATGGTTCTGGTTCTTTTCGGAGCATATAAAGGTTCAATAAAGGAAAATGGTTTTTTCTGGATAAATCCATTTTTTACACGTAAAAAGATTTCGTTACGAGCCCGGAATTTTGACAGCGAGCCCAGTAAAGTAAACGATAAAGTAGGTAATCCTATTAAAATTGGAGTTGTACTGGTTTGGAAAGTAGAAAATACTTATAAAGCAGCATTTGAAGTTGATGAATACGAGCATTTTGTTGTTGTTCAGAGTGAAGCTGCTTTACGTAAGCTTGCCGGAAAATATCCGTATGATAATTTTGAAGATGAACAAGCAGAAGTTACATTACGATCAGGTGTTGAAGAAGTAAATCATGAATTAGAAAAGGAAATTGTAGAAAGGTTAGAGATTGCCGGTATACATGTAATTGAAGCTCGTATTAATTATATTGCTTATGCCGAGGAAATTGCAAGTGCCATGTTACGAAGACAACAAGCTACAGCAGTAGTTGCTGCCCGGCATAAAATTGTAGAAGGTGCGGTAAGTATGGTTGAAATAGCTTTAGAACAATTGTCTGGTAAAGAAATAATTGAGATGGATCATGAAAGTAAAGCTGCTATGGTAAGTAATTTGATGGTAGTGCTTTGTTCTGAAGAATCAGCAAGGCCTGTTGTAAATACAGGAACTTTAAATCATTAAAAAATCATGTCTAAAAAGAAATCTTTTGTACTTAGAATTAGCGAGGAAAAGATGAAAGCGCTTGAAAAGTGGGCTGCCGATGAATTTCGGAGTACCAACGGACAAATTGAATGGATTATTACTAAGGCATTAAAAGATTCCCGTAGATTGAAAAAAACAAAACTTTCTGATAATTAATAATGAATAAATGAAAATGGAATGGAAAGCGATAAAACATCTGTTGATATATTAAAGAATATTGCAAAACGAGCTGGTTGGGAAATTAATATTAAGGAAGAAACTATTAATTCCAGACATGGACATAGAACACGAAATGTTGTAATACGAAATTATGAAGTAAGAGATTCGTATTTCATTTCTGCTCAAACGTCTAATTTTGATAAATACAGAGTATATAGCGGCATATTTTTTCCGGTTTCGGGATACGATAATTACAAATTATTAATACGAAAAAGGGATCAGCTTGATAAGTTTAGCTTTCGTAAAAATCGGCTAAGATTTAAAATTGGAAATAGCAGCTTTGACTCTAAAGTTCATGTTGACACAAATAATGATATAGATACACATAAGTTGTTGAGTAGCTCAAAAATTCAATTAGAGATTATTGAATATCTAAATACAGCTGATCGTTTATATGTTGGTTTCAATGAGATTAACCCAGACTTTAATAAAGATCTGGAGGGAAAAAAGTTCCTATCTGTTTTTATGGCAATGGGTTGGATGCTCGATAGGAAGCAAATTGATAAAGCATATAAACTTGGTGATCGTTTAAGAAGTAAGTTTAACTAAAATAATTTATTATGTATAAAAATTATAAATACACTTGTCCTAAATGCAATAGCAGACAATACGAAATAGGCGAAATTAGGACAACTGGTAGTTTTATGATGAAACTCTTTAATATTCAGAATATTAAATTCACAACTGTTACCTGTACCAAATGTCAGTATACAGAGCTATATAAAACATCAAGCAGTAAGTTTGGTAATGTTGTTGACTTTTTTACGAATTAGTGTTAAGTCAAGCTTAAAATAATTGTTATTGTCCTTAAATATTAGGTGCTTAGCGGATTTGTTTATGAATTGAATATCTTTATAAAAATTACTGAAAAGTCTATAAAATATAGCTGCTTAGCACCTTCTTTTAAATTATAGGAAATCAATCCGATAATCATATAATTGAATTTTAGTTGAAAATGTACAAACTTAGCTTAACATCAGGCAGGAATGCCTGATGTACTTTGAGTACAATACACTTGCCTGCTGCAAGCAGGCATTCTTGTGTGTTGAAAATGCAAGAGATAGATTTAGAAAAAATAAAGCTAATTTTTTGAAGAAGTCTGTTTTATTCATTCAATAAATTAATTGTGTGACAAGCGACAACTCCAGCTGTCTCGGTTCTTAATCGACTTTCTCCGAGGCTAATTTCGATAAAATTATTATTTCTGGCTTTATCTATTTCTTCAGGACTAAAATCTCCTTCAGGGCCAATTAATATAATTACATTTTGTCCTTTGTTATAAGCATCTTTTAAAAGATTTTTTTTATTTTCTTCGCAGTGAGCAATATACTTTACTCCATTAAAATTTTGTCGGATAAAATCACTATAATTCGTTAAATCGTTTAATTTAGGCTTGTATGCTTTTATAGATTGCTTAATGGCAGAAACAATTATTTTTTCCAGTCTTTCAGCTTTTATAGTTTTCCTTTCTGAATGTTCACATAAAATTGGAGTAATCTCATCAATGCCAATTTCAGTAGCTTTTTCCAAGAACCATTCAAAACGATCTATATTTTTGGTAGGAGCAATGGCTATGTGTAAATAATGATTTCTTTTTCCAAAATTCATTGTAGTTTCAACAATCTCAACAATACATTTTTTTGGATTTGGTTCAATTATTTTAGCTTCGTAAAAGTTGCCTTTACCATCAATTAATTGAATATGGTCGTTTACCTTTTGTCGTAATACTTTTATACAATGTTTAGATTCAATTTCATTCAGTGTATAAATATTTGTTTTTATGTCGGGCGTATAGAATAATTGCATTTATCTTTGTGTTATGTTCAAAGCAAATTTAATCATAGTAAATAATAAATGAAAAGAATAGGTTTATTATCCGACACACATGGTCATGTTGATGAAAGAATTATTAACTTTTTTAAGGATTGTGATGAACTTTGGCATGCCGGAGATATTGGTAATATTGAAACTGCTGATAAAATTGCAAAGTATAAGCCTTTAAAAGCAGTTTATGGCAATATTGATGGACATGAGGTACGAATTGTTTATCCTAAGATACAATCTTTTACTTGTGAAAACGTTAAGGTTTTGATGACTCATATTGGTGGTTATCCGGGGAAATATGAAAAAGGAATGAAAGAATTGATAAAGAATGAAAAACCAGATATTTTTATTTCAGGCCATTCGCATATTTTAAAAGTTATTTATGATAAGAAAAATGAGTTACTTCATATTAATCCGGGCGCTACAGGAAAATCTGGCTTGCACAAATACCAAACAGCTGTTCGTTTTGTAATTGATGGCAAAAAAATAAAAGATTTAGAAGTTTTTGAGAAAAACAGGGGTTAGATTTGTTAAATATAATTTATACATTAGGACCGAAGTGAACTAAGGCATTGTGTGATAAACCTAACTAAATATTATACTAATATATTGGTTCTTATTATATTTGTTATAATATTTTATTTATAAACTTTAAAAAAAGTATTATTATGAAAAAACTAGCAACATTATTATTTGTAATTATTTTATCAGTATTTATGTGGTCTTGTGGCGGTGGTGGTGAAAGTAGTGAAAAAAGCAACGAGAGCAATGATCCTACTACTGCAATAATCGAAGTTCAAAGGAAGGCAATGGAAGCAGCGGGTGCGAGTGAAGAAGCCATTAAAAAAATGGAAGAGATAGTAAGGAAAGAGGCTGAGAAAACAGAAGTAACAGAAGAATTAGTAGAAGTAGTAGAAGAAGTGGCAGAAGAAGTAGAAAATGAAGAAGTAGAAAACGAAGAAGAATAAAATAATGAGTTATTTTCCAAATACCCACAGGTACATTCTGTGGGTATTTTTGTTGAACTACTATGTGATTTTATGTGGAGTAACTAACAATCCCGAAGGAATTAAATAATAATGACTGCAGGTAAAACCTGTGTATAGTTAATGTAATAAATAAACTAACCTGCGTCTTCGTTTAAATTTTCTTCTCCCTCTTTTTCTTCATCGGGTTCCTCAATATCCAGTTCTTCTTCTTGTTCAAGTTCTTTTTGTTCCCGCTCCATTTGTTTTCGTTCTTCTTCTTTAGCAATCTGGGCTTCTTCAAAAAGGCGCATGTTTCTAAGGAATTGAACTTTATTTTGCTCTGTTGCAATAATATACCTGTAAGGGGTTTGACCTCTTGGAGTTTTTAATTTTCTTGCTTTTTTCTTTATACTTTGTATCGCATTAACAAAATCTTCGTTATTGGAAAGAGTTTGCATTACGCCACGAGAGTATGTAAAATAGTAATAGTCTTTGTTTGGCAGTTCAAAATAAAATTTCATCAAATCTCCACTTCGCCTTTTAAGAATTTGCAGATATCCTTCAACGTATTTATTTACAGGCTTATTATTTATTGTTGCAATCCCAATTTTTCCATAATTTAGATATGAACCAGTTTCAGTATGCCATTTAAACTTTACTTTTCCTAAAAGAATTGTATGTTGAGTTGATTTTGGCAATTTCGCTTCATTGGCATAAAGCATTAGTTGATTATTAAATTCTTTATAATCAGAGTTTCCTACTAATTCGTTCATGTTTTTTTCGAAAAACTCGGAGGTTATACTCATAGCATCAAGATTTTGGGTAGACTGCAATTCAGCTAAAAGTGTATCAAGTGCCGCTTCTGAAAAGAAGAAATCCAGTGCTAATACAAGTTCTGTTTTAATCTCATTTTTATCTAAAAGATGATTAACTGATCCTGCAGGAGACAATTTAATCTGTCCTAAATCAATTCCCAGGTTAACTTTGCCTTCTCCGTGTTGTAAACAAAGAGATCTTTGTAAACTGACTAATTTACCCGTTGTATCCGGTTTTAAATGTTTTGATTTCTCGGCAACAATAAATTTATTAGAATTTTTATAATAGTGTAAGTAACCTGTTGCATCAATTAAAGCAACATCGTTAGGATCTCTTCTTCTATCCAGGAATCGTGTGTAAATATGAGAAGAATCTTTTGTTATGAATGATGCCGCATATAAGCCTCTGCCATTAATACTTTTTAATGTGCCGGAAACCGGAATATAAATACTATCCGGATTTATTTCACTCTCAAAATAAGCATAATGTGTTTCTTTTCTTGGACAGTCGTGCTCTAATTTAATCCCTCCTTTAAAAGTTAAATGTTTATTTCTGGCAAATAAAATAACATCACCCCTGTAATGATAAACAGGACTTAAAGTAAAATCATCAGCCATACTGATTTTACTTTTTGCAACTGTTTGATATGAGCTGTCAACAGAAATATCAGTAAAATGAATATTCTGAATTTCTTTATTTTCGTCAATATAATCGTAGTCTCCTGTTCCAAGATATTTGTAGCGACCTTTTATATTTATTTTAGCATTATATATACGATGATATCTATTTTGGTTATCGGCAATTATTTCAGAATTTATTAATGTTTGAATATTTGCCATATGACCTATGGTAACATTATTTTTATCAGGGAATATCAATGCATCAGCCACTTTTATATATTCCACCTCAGAGGCTTTTATACTACTATCCTTTAAACTGTAAATGGCTTTTGTTGAAGCAAATCGGAGAGAATCCTGGCTTCGATGAATCGACATATACAATGCTCCGGGCAAATCGTCATCTTTAAGTTTGTCTAGTTTTTTAACTTCAGGAGAAGCTGTTGTATCAATTTGAGGGCTGGATTCAATTGCTATTTCATCATTAGCAATACTCCAGTCAAATTTATCAAGATAACTTACATATAGATTCTTAGGGAATTTAGCAACAGTAAAAGATTCATTTGAATTAAAGCTACCTGTTTGTAATGTAAAATCGACTTTACCATTTAAATTTTCGGTTATAAAATTGAAATCAGCTTTATTTAAAGATTTTAAGCTGAATGTAGTTGTGTCGGAATTAAATGAATTGGCTTCGAAATTAAAGAGACTTGATTTTAGTTCGGCTTTTTCAAGATTCATAATACCACTACCTGTTATGCCAATTGGTTGAATAACAAGCGAACCTGAAAAAAGAGAGTTGTTTCCATACATATTAAATGGTTCGCTGGTTTGCTCTGCATACATTATATCTTCGTATGGATACCATTTGATATCAATCTCGGTTGAACTTAATTCCGGGAATTCTATTCCGGATGTTCGTTGAGCCAAGGTAAAATCATTAGCATGGATTTTAGTGGAATCCGGAAAAAAAATAATATCGTCAGTTTGAGCTTTACTTGTTAAATATTCCAAGGTACCTGAACCTCTTAATCCTTTATTGCTTAAGTCAATTATATTATAATAAGTTCCTTTTCCTTCGTAAAGTGGAAATCCTTCTTCAGGAGTATTTCGTTTGAAACCCAGTGAGTAATCGGGCCGCATATATATAGCATCATCAAATGCGGGAAATATGTTTGAAGAATAAAACCGACCGTCGAATTTTAATCCCTCAACTTTAAAGTTATCCAAACTGTCAATTGTAAAAGGTTCAAGTTCAAAATAAAAACCATCACGCTTATACACACCATTGAAAATACTAGATGCATCGTAATAAACATAAGAGTTTTCGTTACTATTAAAAATTGGATACTGAGGAAATCGTTGTAATCCTGATTTATTATTGGGGTTATCAATAAGTAATTCTCCTGTAATAATTTCAATCGTATTTTTTATGTGAGCAAGAATAGGGTTGTTATACATATCACGTTCTTCGGTTTGAACCTTGATTCTTAATGAATCGATATTATGTAAATTAATTTTGAAAGTATCATAACTAAAATCGAAATCTTGTCCAAAAAAAGTAAATAGTCCGGCTTCAATTACTCCTCCAAAACTAAAATCTCTATTCTTTTTCATGGTGATTCTTTGATGTTTTGGATAAATAGCTACATTTTGAGAATCAGAAAGAAAGATTTGAGGAACGCCCCTGATTTCAAGGTCATAGGTTTTTAAATTAAGTACGCCGTTGTGTGCTAAATCTTCTGTTACAGAATTAAATTTAATTACATCATAATCGATTTTTCCAAAACGTGCATCTATAAAATCATATAGCTTTTTCTTAATTATTGCTTCATCTTTATCGGAATCGTAAAAAATAAAACCATCTACACTTAAAAACATTAACATTTGTTTGATCTGATAATCGTCATAACCAAGAAAACGTGCCAGTTCGGCTCCCGAAAATATTTCTGAATTAATTTTATTTGAATAGTTCCTTAAAACCAAAAGTGGATGAAACTCATCTCTTATCATTATTCTTTCAAATTCAATAAGATTATAAAAATTTGAGGATGTATAAGTTGCATTTCCAATTGCTGCTCCGCGTCGTTTGGTGAAATAAATCTTATCATCATCAGTTCTCCATAAAAGGCGATCAAAATTCATGGATATTTTGTGGTAAGAATCGTAGTAGGGGCTTTTTGAAACAATTCTTTCTGAAGGTGTTAATGAGACTTCTTTAATGTTCTGAGTATATGTAAATAAGATGCCGGGATGAAAAATTGAATCATTTTTTAAGCGGATTGTAATTTGGGCATTATTTGAAACAACTTTACCTTTTTTAAACATATATGTTTTAGCAACGGCCGTAATTATTGTCGTGTCATTTTTTTGTATATAAAGAAATGCTTCGTTATCCTGATCGCCGGAACCAAGTAAATTAGAACCTTTCATTGAAAAACCACCATCATAGTTTATGTCAGGATAAATATCTTCTATTTGAAATCTTTTCTGATAAGAATTAAACTCAGGATAGATAGCTCTTTCAGGTGTCATGATATGAACAATCTGATCGGATAATCTTCCCAATGCAGGTTTATCAAAATAAAGTTTATTAATAAAAGAAACAGAATCAGCAGTATACCCTGATTTTGAGAAATTTATTTTATAGTTTTTAAGCTCGGCTTTAACATTGTCAGTATTGTATCCAGCTCTTTCCCAGGTAACAAAACCATTTTTACCTACCCATTGATTTGTTATTGGGAAAAACACACCAGTAGTTTCAAAGATATCAATAGAATCCTTTTTTATTTTACATGTTAAATTAGTTTTAGCAAATACTATTTTTAATGCATCATCAACTACAATTTTAAAATCATTTGAGCTTGTATACCAACTTGTTGAATATGTACTATGTATTAGGTTTTCATTAATTAGTGATTTTGAATTATCAAAATATTTTGTGATAACTCTTAAAGGATACTTTTCTGATTCAAAAATAAAGTATATTCCTTTTTCCCAATTATCATAATGTTTCATCGTTTCTTCCGATCGGTGAAAAGCCATTACAATGTCAAAATATTTTGTAAAATGCGGATTACGGCGAGCTTTGTTTTTGAGCATTAAATTACATACATCTATAAATCTGTCCTTTATGTCGTCAGTATAATAACCAATAATCCATTTTTCTATGAACGATTCTAAGTTTTCTTCTTCATCTTTAGGTAGATTTTTGTTAACAAATTCTTCAAATTGTTCAATAAACAAGGTTGAATCTTTTTGAAACTCTTTAATATCTTGAGCTGTAGAGTTAAAAATACTAAGGCTCAAAAGAGAAAAAAACAGATTTTTTAACAGATATTTTTTCATCGTGTATTAATTTAACGATTTTATTTTTTGTAAAATTTAGCAGCTACCCAGTTATGTTTTTCATAATGATTGATATAGTCTATGTCGTTGGAAGATGCTTCTTCTCGGATCATTAATAAATCTTTATCGTACAATCCGCTGAGTAATAAAGTACCTCCCGATTTCAGAACTTTAGAGTAATTCTTTATATCATCCATTAGAATATTTCTGTTGATATTAGCTATTATTATATCGAACTGTTGATTTCTTAACAAATTTGCATCACCTTGAAATACTTTAATATTTGAACAATTATTTTTTTCGATATTTTCCAAAGTATTTTTGTAAGCCCACTCATCAATATCAATTGCCGTAACTGTTTTAGCACCTTTGAAAGTTGCTAAAATTGCTAATACTCCTGTACCACAACCCATATCTAAAATATTCTTATCCTTAAAATCCAATTCGAGCATTGTTTTTAACATAAGATATGTTGTTTCGTGATGACCTGTTCCAAAAGACATTTTAGGTTCGATAATAATCTCATACTTGGTTTTTGGGGTATTTTTATGAAAATGAGTGCGAATTAGACACTGGTCTTCAATTACTATTGGCTCAAAGTTTTTTTCCCAAACCTCATTCCAGTTTTGAGCTTTTATAACTTCGTGTGAAAAATTAATCTTGATATTTGGGATATTATTTACTTGTAACTGTTTTACTTTTTCCAGATCAAAAAACTTTTCAAGGATATAGGCATTTAATCCATCTTCTGTTTCGTCATAGCTTTCGTAAGCTATTTCATTTAATTCGGCAACGAGAATGTCTGTTATTTCTTGAATATTTTCTGCTGTAATCTTACAACGTAATTCGATGTAATCCATAATTTTAATTTGAATTAAAAATCCACTCTCATTGATGGTGGTTGTGTTTTTTATTTATTATACATGATATAAATTATTGGAATACTGGAATGTTGCCTGCCTGCCGGCAAAGGCAGGGATTATTAGAATTATACCCATATTTTAGTTTTTGAACGTAACAATTTTTCCATTTTTCCTCCCGAAAACTTTCGGGATTCCATTATTCCTTGATTACTATTAATAAAGCGCATACTAAGTGCAATCCAAAGCCACCTTTTTAGAGGGTGCCCTTTTACTTAAAAAGAGTTTGCTATTGCAATAAAGTCATCTGCATTTAGTGATGCACCACCAATTAGTCCGCCATCAACATCCGGTTTAGTAAATAATTCTTTTGCATTTGATGGTTTGCAACTTCCTCCGTAAAGAATAGATAAATCATTTGCAATTTCAGAACCATAAGAATTTTTTAATGCTTCACGTATAAACTGGTGCATTTCCTGAGCCTGTTCCGGAGTAGCGGTTTTTCCAGTGCCAATTGCCCATACGGGTTCGTAGGCTATAATGACGTTTTTAAACTCTTCAGCAGAAATGCCTTCAAACATGCCTTTGATCTGTTTAGCAACAATTTCGAAGTGTTCATTATTTTCTCTTTCTTTTAAAACTTCGCCACAGCATACAATAGGCTTTACATTATTTTCGAGGCTAAGTTTTATTTTTTCTCTTATTTTATCATCTGTTTCGTGATAATAAGCTCGACGTTCTGAATGCCCAAGGATAACATAATTGGCTCCTGCCGATTTTAACATGGAGGCAGATACTTCGCCGGTATAAGCACCCTGAGAATGATTTGCACAATTCTGTCCTGCTAATCCAATATCTTTATTTTCAAGATATTTTGCAGTTTCGCTAGTTAATATAAATGGTGGAGCTACTATTAATTGAACATCTTTTACAGAACTTGATTTTTCGGTAATTTGATTTATTAAATCGATACCTTCTGAAAATGTTTTATTCATTTTCCAGTTTCCTGCGACTATTTGTTTTCTCATAAGTTATATTATAATTATTGGGGGTATTTATTGCATTATCAAAAATAAGAAATTTAAAGCTTATACGATTTATAATATTTAAAAATATAGAATTAAATATTGCTTAAGCGAATTCTGGGATCAAGTACACTGTATAAAATATCTACCAGTGTATTGATAACAATAAAAATAACTGAAATTGTTAAAACACTACCAATAATAACCGGGAAATCATATTTATTTAAAGAATCAACAATAACATATCCAAGACCTTTCCATCCAAAAATGTACTCAACGAATACTACTCCTGCCATTAAAGAAGCAAACCATCCTGATACAGCTGTAATTACAGGATTTAGAGAGTTTTTTAAAGCATGTTTCCATATTATGCGACTAAATGATAAACCTTTAGCTTTAGCTGTTCTGATATAATCTTGCGATAAAACATCGAGCATTGAGTTTCTTGATAACTGAATAATTATAGCCAAGGGTCTAATGCCTAAAGTAAATGCAGGGAGTATTAAGTTTTTAAGTTGTAAATGAATTCCTTCACCTAAATCGTCTATTTCATACAAATTCCCTGTTAAATTTAATCCGGTTATATTACCCAGTACAAATGCAAATATCCAACCGATAAGAATTGCAGCAAAAAAGGATGGTAGTGACATTCCAAAAGCAGAAAATAAAAGGGATGATCGATCAAAAAAACTATCTTTTTTAATTGCAGCAATAATTCCTAAAAATATACCTAAAATACTAGCAAATACAATTGAAACAAGAGCTAAAATAAAAGTATTTGGAAGAGTTTCGCTAATTATCTCCGAAACAAGTTTTTTACTTTGATACGAGCGACGTAAATAAGGTTTTTTTAGAACAATAACGTTCTGAGAAGAAATATGAAATAAATTTTTAGCCTGATATTTATTTGAATCAAGATAGAAATAACTGTTTGTATTAACTTCATTATGAGCTGATACAGGAGAAAGGTCGTTTAAGTATTTAAGGTATTGCATTCCTTTTGACTTATCCAGACCAAGTTCTTTCTTTATGGATTCAATAGTAGAAATATCAGATCTTTGTCCAAGCATCATTTTTGCAGGATCGCCGGGTAAAATATTGAAAAGAAAAAAGATAACAGTAATTACTCCCCAAAGAACTAAAAGGGCGTACAATAATCGCTTTATTAAAAAGTTAATCACAAATTATCTTTTAATTTTTACTAGCTAATTGCTCATCGTTATTATCGGTACTGTTTTGATATTCAGAATTATTTAGATAATCTTTTATGATGTCTTCTGATGTAGGAGTATTGTTATGGTTCCATTTGCCGATAATTGTTCCTTTCTTCAGTAAAACTATACCAGGATTTGATCTTATTATAGTTTTTAAAGTAATTTCATCTGTATTAAAGAACATATAAGGAGCATTTGTTTTTTCTTTGAAATCATTGATTTCTGATTCTACAGAAGATGTTAGGCAAATAAAATTACATTTACCGGTTTCCTTTGCAAATTCAGCCAATTCATTAATAGCATCAATATTCTTTAAATTTGTTTTATTCAAGTCATATGCTATAAGGAGAAAAGTAAACTTATTATCATTTAAAACAATTTCAGTAATATCATTACCAAATAAAGTAGAAATAGTAAAGTCATGAATTTTAGGAATATATCCTTCGGATATTTGAATATTTTCTGTCGATACCCATTCCCAGGTTGAGTCAGGAAGGTTTTGTAGAGTAAATTCTTTTTGTTTACCGTCTTTTTGATATACCAAAATTGTTTCATATTCAGCTTTTGAAGCACCTTCGGGAACGATCATTTTTTCCGGAATATATGTTCCAACCTTATACGGCCTGAAATCTATTAACGGTAAGTTATTATAGTAATAAACAGATAACATAATCATAACTACAAATGCAATTGTCAAATATGTCCACTGTTTTACATTATTCCATTTAATTTGAAAGGTATTTCTTTCAATAAAGAGAACAATAGTAAATACCATTAAAAAAATGTTTTTCCAAAAAGTTTGCCAGTTAGTCATTATTATAGCATCGCCAAAACAACCACAATCAGTAACAGGATTATATATTGCAAGAATCAAAGTTAAAATGGTGAAAAAAACCATAAACAGTAGGAGTAACCATGTTGTAAATTTTTTCTTTATTGAAAAAAGAAGTGAAAATCCTATAATAAATTCGATAGAACTTAAAATTATTGCTAAAGGAAACGCAATTGAATTAAAAAAATCCATTCCAAAAGCTTCAAAGTAATCGATAAATTTATATGTTGAGCCCAATGGATCAATGGCTTTTACAAAACCTGAAAAAATAAAAACAGTTCCTACTATAAATTGACTAATGTTATTTAAAATTTTCATTGTTAATATATTTTATATTATGTTTTCAGATTTTAAAAGATCAATCATTTTAGAAAATACATCTTCTGCTTTCGACATTTCTCCTTGTTTATTTGCACAATCAATAATTTTCAAATGCTGATTTTTTTTCACCTCATGTAAATATACGTTTCTGACTTTATCTTGAAAATCAATGTCTTTTTCGTGAATGTCTTCTTTACCATTCAAATAGTCTCTATCATCACCGGATCTTTGTTTAGTAAGATTTTTTCTAGTGAACTCAAACGGAACATTTAAAAAAATATTCAGTATCGGTTTAGGAATTTTAAAATAGTTATATTCCAAATCTTTTATCCAATCACTTAGTTTTTCTATATCTTCCTGGTTATTTAGCTTGGCACATTGAAATGCAATGTTCGAATATACATATCGATCAACTATAACGAGTTTTTCCTCTGATAGCCATTGATTGATTTTTTCTTTAGCATCATTTTGATCGCCGGCATAAATCAAGGCAACTAAATAGGGGTTAACTGTATTTATATCACCAAGTTCACCTCGCAAAAAGCGTGCAATTAAATCACCATAAATTCGAGAATCCATTCTGGGAAAATGAAGATATTCATAATCAATTTTGTGGCTTTCAAGATATTTTCGCAACATCTTTAGTTGAGTTGATTTTCCCGATCCATCTAGTCCTTCAATAACAATAAACTTCATATATGAATATCAATTTTAAATTTTTATTTCTTCTTTCTAAAAAACTTATTGAACCTATCTTGATTCAATTTTATTACATTTGTATTATAATAATTAACATCTGAAAAATGCAGCCTAAAGATACATTTTTTTCGAGAAAATTGACCATCAATTGTGGGGGAGAATTATTTGATTTATCTCAGCCTAAAATTATGGGAATATTGAATATTGCTCCCGATTCATTTTATGATGGGGGTAAATATGCATCTAAAGAAATTTTTTTAGAGCGAGTAAATGTTATGATTAATGATGGCTGCGATATATTAGATATTGGTGCTTATTCTTCGAGACCAGGAGCTGAAAATATTACATCCGATGAGGAATTACAACGCTTGTTACCAGTTCTGGAAATTGTACGTACTGAGTTTCCGGATATTATTATTTCTGTTGATACTTTCAGATCAGAGATTGCAAAAAAGGTAGTTGCTGATTTTAATGTGAATATAATTAATGATATTTCGGCCGGAAATATGGATGATAAAATGTTCGAGACCATTGCCGGGTTAAATGTGCCATATATTTTGATGCATATGCAAGGTAATCCGCAAAATATGCAGGATAACCCTCAATATAATAATGTGATACAGGAATTATTGAATTATTTTTCTGAAAAAGTTGAGAAATTAAAATTGTTAGGTATTAATGATTTAATTATAGATCCCGGTTTTGGATTTGGTAAAACAGTTGATCATAATTATCAGATATTAAAATATTTAGATGATCTTAAGATATTTGAACTTCCTATACTGGTTGGCTTATCGCGAAAATCAATGATAAATAAAATATTGGATATATCATCCGAAGAAGCCTTAAACGGAACAGCAGTACTAAATACTTTAGCATTAATAAATGGAGCGAATATTTTACGTGTACACGATGTTAAGGAAGCTAAAGAATCAATAAAACTTACCAATACGTTTTTAAATGCAAAAGTTGATAATTGGCACGAATGATATTAATTTTATTACATTTGTTAAAAGATAGTAATTAACTTCTAAATAACTTTATGATAACGGCTTTTATCACCATACGATTTCTTGATATTCTTGATATACTCCTTGTTGCTTTTCTATTATATCAAATTTATAAGCTAATTAGGGGAACAACAGCAATAAATATATTTATTGGTATTTTTTCGCTTTACTTATTATGGCTTGTGGTTAAAGCTTTAAATATGAGTTTATTGAGTAGTATACTAGGGCAAGTGATTGGAGTTGGAGTAATTGCGTTAATTATAGTTTTTCAGCAAGAAATACGAAGATTCTTATTAATAATTAGTACAAGATATATCAGGAGCAGAAAATTTTCATTTGAGAAATTATTTTCGTTTGGAGAAAAAAGAACGTATGAAGTTCAAATAGATTCGATTGTAAATGCATGTTCAAATATGTCGGCATTTAAAACCGGTGCTTTGATTGCTATTTCCAAAAAATCTGATTTAATGAGTTTTATTAGAACGGGAGATGTAATAAATGCAGATACTTCAAGCAGACTTTTAGAAAGTATTTTCTTTAAGAATAGCCCCTTACATGATGGTGCCGTAATAATAAAAAGGGATAAAATAGCTGCTGCGCGCTGTGTACTTCCAACAACGGAAAGAATTGATTTGCCTCCTCAGTTTGGAATGCGCCATAGAGCAGCACTTGGAATAGCAGAAAAGACAGATGCGGTCGTGATACTTGTATCTGAAGAGACTGGCGCTATTTCCTTTGCCAAACAGGAAAATATTGAAACCAATATTGGCCCAAATCGTTTACGACAGATTCTTGAAAAAGAGTTTTCTATTGATTAATAAAATATTTAATTTATAGTATGAATATAAAGGAGATTCTGAATTATTCGTTAATAGAAACAAATAATCTACACATTACAGTTTACAATCTATTAATGGTTGCGGTTATTCTAATAATGACCGAAATTATTATTTGGATCTTACATCGTGTTTTTAGGAAAAGTATATATCCTAAACCAAATATCGATATTGGAAAAAGTCATACGATTTACCGACTAATAAAATATTTTCTTTGGATAACAGCTATTCTTCTGGTACTACAGACAATTGGTCTTAAAGTAACATTCATTTTAGCTGGTTCTGCTGCATTGTTGGTTGGATTAGGATTGGGGTTACAGGAAATATTTAGAGATATAGTTTCTGGATTAATCTTGCTTTTCGAAAGAAACATGAAAATAAACGATGTTGTTGAAGTAGAAGAAGAAATAGGAAAAGTTAAAGAAATTGGTTTTCGAACAACTAAAGTAGAAACAAGAGATAATATTATTCATATAATACCTAATTCTAAATTTATAACAAGAGAAGTAATAAATTGGAGCCATATAGAAAAATTAACCCGGTTTTTGGTAAATGTTGGTGTTGCTTATGGATCAGATGTCAGACTGGTAGAAAAATTGTTACATGATTGTGCTATAAATCATAAAAAAATATCAAAAAGACCCGATCCTTTTGTACGATTTAATGACTTTGGAGAGTCTTCATTAGAATTTCAGGTATTCTTTTGGACAGATGAATCTTTCTATGTTGAAAATATAAAGAGTGATTTGCGTTTCGATATTGATAAGAAATTTAGAGAACATAACATACATATTCCGTTTCCTCAAACGGATGTTCATATTATCTCAAAATAAGCGGGCTATTCTTCCCCGCCTGCCGGACGGGTAGGTTCTTTTTTTTGCCTGTTTTTCTTTTTAAGCTTTGGCAAATTGGCTTTTTTTTCCTCTTTACGGAGTAATCTTTCAATATTTTTTTGATGTGTAAATAGCATTAAGACTGCCATAATTAATGAAAAAATAACTAAAGTAGGTGTTGTTTCTTTAAAAATAACAATAATTAAAAAAGGGAAAGAAAAACCTGATATCATAGAACTTAAAGAAACATATCTGGTAATAACAAGTGTGGTAAAGAAGACTCCGCCCATTATTAGAGTAGGATAGAAGCTAATGGCACAAATTACACCAAATAAAGTAGCAACACCTTTTCCTCCTCTAAATCCAACATAAACCGGAAAAACATGACCTATCATTGCAGCTATACCAAGCAATAACTGAATATTTATATAATCACCACTATGTGGTATATAATAGCGAGTAAAGTGAATAAAATTTACTGCAAGAAAACCTTTTAGAATATCAACTACAAAAACGACTATTCCTGCTCTTGCTCCTAATACTCTAAATGTATTTGTGGCACCGGCATTTCCACTTCCAAAATCGCGGATGTCAATCTTGTAAAATGATCGACCAATCCACACTGAAGTGGGAATTGCCCCTAAAAAGTACGCTGCGATTATAATAATAATATTTACTACAATATGCATATATCTAAATTTATAAAGACATGCAAAATAACAAATATTTTTTTATACATCAAATTATATCTTGAATCATTGTGAATGATGTGTCTGGACTTATTCTCTTGGTTAAAATGTTGCCTTTACGGTATTTAAAACTCAAAACATTAAACCTGCCCGAAGCAGACAAGCACTTAAACTATTTTCCCGGGCACTGGTTTCTTACACTGTCTTTTATGTTTTTATTGCCATACGCTTCATCAAAAGCAGCACTAAATTTATTAGCTAATCTGGTGGCTGTTAATTCATAATCTTCCTTCTCAATCCACATATTTACAGGATTTAAAATTTTGTTTGGTATACCGGGGCATGTTTTTGGAATATTCAAATGAAATAATTCATCATAAATATATTCAACATTTTCAAGATCGCCACTTAATGCAGCGTTCACCATTGCACGTGTTAGTTTAAGATCTATTCTTTTACCAACGCCATAAACGCCACCAAACCAGCCTGTGTTAACCAGATAAACTTTAGTATTGTATTGTTGCATTTTTTCACCAAGCATTATTGAATAAATTTCGGGATTCAAAGGCATAAATGGTTGTCCAAAAAATCTTGAGAATGTTGCTTGTGGTTCGGTAATTCCGGTTTCAGTACCGGCTAATTTACTGGTATATCCCATTAAAAACCATAACATAGCTTGATTTGGGTCAAGTTTTGAAACAGGAGGTAAAACTCCATAAGCATCGGCAGTTAAAAATAAAATAGTTGTAGGATGGCCCGATACTGATGATTCTTTAATATTGCTTAAAAATGATAATGGATAAGATGTTCGAGAGTTTTCTGTTATCCTGTTATCATTAAAATCAAATTCGCCAGTTGGGTAAACCATAGCATTTTCAATTATTGCACCATGGTTTAACGGATCATCTTTATGCATAACAGCATCATAAATCTCAGGTTCTTTATCAGGATTAATATTTATCATTTTAGCATAACATCCGTTTTCAAAATTTGCAATTCCGTCAATGCTCCAGCCATGCTCATCATCACCTAAAAGAGATCTTTCCGGATCAGCCGATAATGTAGTTTTTCCTGTTCCCGATAAACCCAATAATAATGCTGAATTTCCATTTTTGTCTTCATTCGCTGAACAGTGTAAAGGTAATACTCCTCCGAACGGAAGATAATAATTCATTACGGTGAACATTAGTTTTTTAACACTACCCAAATATGCAGAGCCTACAATTATACCTAACCTTCTATCAAAGTCCATAATAACAGCAACGTTTGAAGTATCTCCATTAGGTAAAACTCTTAACAGGCTTTTGTATTTTATACTATTAAGTTTATCAAAGGGAACTGTAACTAACTGAAATCCACGATTAACAAAAGCACTTTTTTTAATATCCTTAGGAACAGGTCTGAACATATTATCAGTAAAAAGTGCAGTTAATGCATGACCGGTAATGGTTCTAACAGGCAATGCATATTTTGAATCAGCACCAATTACTCTATCGGTAATATAAATATTTTCTTTTTTTAATAAAAAGTCCAGAGCATCAGAGAATATCATATTAAATACGTCTTCTTTAATTGCTATGTTATTTGGTGATGTCCAGTCAATATTTTCTTCACTTGTACTTCTTTTTACAATATAAGTATCTTTTGGCCTTCGACCGGTTGATTCGGGAGCAGTCCATGTGGCTAATGCTCCATTTTTAGAAGTTATTGCTTCCCTGTTATCCAAAACGTGTTTTATTAGCTTCTTTCGGTCAAGGTTTACAAGAACATTATTGTGCCCTTCAATAATGTCGATTATAGATTTATTAAAAGAGGATTCCAGATTTTTGTCCATGAATTATGTTTAGATATAATTGTATATTAAAATGAAAAGTTCAAATTTAAGAAAAAATGCTATTAACAGAGCATTCTTTATAACAATTTTGAATATAAAAAAAGCCATCAAAACTGATGGCTTTTAAATATTTAATATTTATTTTTTATCTCAAAGCAGCTTGTGCAGCAGCAAGTCTTGCGATAGGAACACGGAAAGGAGAACAAGAAACGTAATCCAAACCTGTCCTGTGACAGAACTCAACTGATGATGACTCACCACCATGCTCACCACAGATACCTATTTTTAACTCAGGGTTAACAGTTCTGCCTTTTTGAGTAGCCATTTCAACCAATTGACCAACACCAATTTGATCTAATTGCTGGAATGGATCGTTTTTTAAGATACCTTTATTAATATAAATTGGTAAGAATTTACCGGCATCATCACGCGAATATCCGAAAGTCATCTGTGTTAAATCGTTTGTACCAAATGAGAAGAATTCTGCATGTTTAGCAATTTCGTTAGCAGTTAAACACGCACGAGGAATCTCAATCATTGTACCTACCATGTAATCAACAGTAATTCCTTTTTCTTTAAAAACTTCTTTTGCTACTGTATGGATAATTTTTTCCTGCATTGTATACTCTTTTACAGTACCAATAAGTGGAATCATAATTTCAGGCTTAGGATTAAGACCCTTAGCTTTTAAATCGCAAGTAGCTTCAATGATAGCACGAGCTTGCATTTCGGTAATTTCAGGGTAAGTATTCCCTAAACGACATCCACGGTGACCAAGCATTGGATTAAATTCGTGTAAAGAATCAACTTTAGCTTTTACAACATCAATAGAAACGCCTACTTTTTCAGCCATTTCAGCTTGAGATGCAGCATCATTAGGAGTAAACTCGTGTAATGGTGGATCCAATAATCGGATAGTAACACCGAAACCGTCCATAGCTTCTAAAATACCAGTGAAATCTTCGCGTTGAATAGGTAATAATTTAGCAAGAGCTTTTTCACGTCCTTCAAGATCTTCGGCAAGAATCATTTCGCGGATAGCCCAGATACGATCACCTTCGAAGAACATGTGCTCTGTACGACAAAGACCAATACCTTTAGCACCAAACTCACGAGCAGTTTTAGCATCAGCAGGAGAATCAGCATTTGTTCTTACATACATTTTAGTGTTTTTCTCAGCAAGATCCATCATTCTACCAAAATCACCATCTAATGTTGGAGTTATTGTAGCAACCTGACCTTTATAAACCACACCGGTAGAACCGTCAAGAGAGATAAATTCTCCTTTTTTGTATTCTACACCGTTAATAGTTAAAGCAGTACCTGATACTGAAATACCGGCAGCAGAAGAAATACAACATTTACCCATTCCACGAGCAACTACAGCAGCATGAGAAGTCATACCGCCACGCTCGGTAAGAATACCGGCAGCAGCATACATCCCCTTTAAATCTTCAGGAGAAGTTTCGCGACGTACAAGAATTACTTTCTCACCTTTTTCAGCTTCAATTTCAGCATCTTCGGCAGAGAAAACAATTTTACCGGTAGCAGCTCCCGGAGAAGCAGGAAGACCTTTAGAAAGAACTTCTGCAGAAGCAATAGCTTCAGTATCAAATACCGGGTGAAGAAGCTCATCTAATTTATTTGGCTCTTGACGTAAAACAGCAGTTTTTTCGTCGATCAAACCTTGGTCTAACATATCTACAGCCATTTTTACCATAGCTGCACCAGTACGTTTACCATTACGAGTTTGTAACATCCAAAGTTTACCATCCTGGATAGTAAACTCCATATCTTGCATATCGGTATAGTGATCTTCTAAATTTTGCTGTACATCATTAAGCTCTTTATATATCTCAGGCATGGCTTCTTCTAATGAAGGGAAATCTTTAGTACGAATTTCTTCTGGAGTACCGTTACGTTCAGCCCAACGTTTAGAACCAATTAAAGTAATTTCCAAAGGAGTACGAACACCTGAAACAACATCTTCACCTTGAGCATTAATTAAATACTCTCCATTAAATTGATCTTCGCCTGTAGCAGCATCACGAGAGAAACAAACACCAGTAGCTGAATTGTCTCCCATATTGCCATATACCATTGCTTGTACATTTACAGCTGTTCCCCACTCATCAGGAATTTGCTCCATACGACGGTAAAGAATAGCTCTTTCGGTATTCCATGAATCGAATACTGCACAAATAGAACCCCATAACTGATCCCATGGATTAGTTGGAAAATCTTCACCGGCTTTAGCTTTAACAACAGCTTTAAAGTCTTCTACAACAGCTTTTAAATCATCTGCTGTCATTTCAGTATCAGAAGCGTAGCCTTTAGTGTTTTTTATTTTATCAAGTACTTGTTCGAAAGGACAATGCTCACCATTTTCAGCTTCAACACCCATAACTACGTCGCCGTACATTTGAATGAAACGACGATATGAATCGTAAGCAAATTTTTCATTTCCTGATTTTTCAGCAATAACTTTTACAGTCTCATCATTCATACCAAGGTTAAGAACTGTGTTCATCATACCGGGCATAGAAGCACGAGCACCGGAACGTACCGATAATAAAAGAGGAAAACCTTCGCCATTGGCACTGAATTTAGCATTCATAGCTTTTTCTGTGGCAGTAATACCAGCTTCAACTTCAGCTTTCATAAGTTCAACAACTGCATCTTTGCCTTTTTGGTTATATTCAGTACAAACTTCAGTTGTAATTGTGAATCCAGCAGGAACAGGTACACCGAGAAGATTCATCTCAGCAAGGTTAGCACCTTTGCCACCAAGAAGGTTTTTCATTGTAGTATTACCTTCCGCTTTTTTATCTCCAAAAGTGTAAACTCTTTTTACGTTTGACATTGTTTATATATTTTATATTTGTAAATAATTGAATATGATTGTTTTAGTAAAAATTTTTTGCAGAGTACAAATATATTCAAAAATTGCCAAATCGAAGGATTTAAATTAATTATTTTAAGATTAAATCTGATAAATCAATACTTAATTATTTTAAATACTTTTTGCAAACGTTTGTGATTCAATTTAAGTTTAAAATTTCAAGTTTAAAATTTGGAATCTGAAACCTGAAACCTGAAACCTGAAACCTGAAATATTTTTATGCTCTAGGATGGAACCGGATTATGGCATCGCGCAAATATTCACGGTCAAGATGCGTATAAATTTCTGTTGTAATAATAGATTCATGACCTAACATTTCCTGTACGGCACGTAAATCAGCACCACCATCTATTAGATGAGAGGCAAATGAATGGCGAAAAGTATGTGGACTAATGTTCTTTTTAATTTCTGCTTTTTTGGCTAAATTTTTAATAATTGTAAAAATCATAACACGAGTTATTTGCTTTCCCCTGCGATTTAGAAAAACAATATTTTGACTTGATTTATCGATGTTTGCTTGCAAATTGCGATCCTGAAAATAATATTTTATTTCTTTCATAGCTTTTTGCCCAATTGGTACAAGACGTTCCTTGTCGCCCTTACCAACAACCCGAATAAAACCGTCATTAAAATACAAATTTGTTATTTTTAAGTTAATTAGTTCCGATACACGAAGTCCGCAACTATACAGTGTTTCAATAATTGCTTTATTTCGTTGTCCTTCAGGTTTACTTAAATCAATTGCAGCAATAATACGATCAATTTCTTCAATAGAAAGCACTTCTGGTAATTTGCGGCCTAACCTGGGCGATTCTAATAAACTACTCGGATCTGTTTCAATAATATCTTCAAGAATCAAATATTTGAAGAATGCTTTTAATCCGGAAATTATTCTGGCTTGTGATCGGGCATTTAACTCAAGCTCATTGATCCATTCGATAAATTTTTTTAAATCTTGTAACTTTACATTTATCGGAGAAATGTTTAATTCTTTTATTTCAAGATATGTAACAAATTTTCGGATATCAGTTTCGTAGGCAGTAATGGAATTATCAGATAAAGATTTTTCAAGCTTTAAAAAATTTCTAAATTGTATTATACTGTTTTCCCAGTTCATTAAATAATTGTTAATAATTGAAGCACCATCTTTCAAAGTTAATGTTTATGCTTAAATTTGCATAAGGTAGTTTAATTTAACGTTGTTAATTTTTATTTTTTTGGACTAAACTCATTATTTTAAACTAGAACAATTTAAAACTTTAATTTTTATAACCAGTAGCGATAAAAAAATATACACATGAAAATACAAATAATTAACGGACCTAACCTAAATTTATTAGGAACCCGTGAAAAAGATATATACGGAGAAATCACTTTTGAAAAGTACCTGAAGTTACTTCATGAACATTACGGAAATATTCAGATAGATTATTATCAATCGAATGTTGAGGGAGAAATAATTAATAAATTGCATGAAACCGGTTTTAATTATGAAGGAATTATATTAAATGCAGGAGGTTATACGCATACATCTGTAGCTATAGCAGATGCAATTAAAGCTATTAAATCACCTGTTGTTGAAGTACATATTTCCAATGTTTATGCACGAGAAGAGTATCGTCATAAATCTTTAATAGCACCTGAGTGTATCGGAAGTATTTCCGGATTTGGATTAGATAGCTATAGATTAGCCCTTGAAAGCCTTAGAGTATTGAAAACGAAATAATCTTTGTAATGATAACAGTATTCGGAATACTGTAAAGACGCAATGCATTGCGTCTTTAAACTATAAACTAGACTATGATAAAAAAAACCAAAATTGTTGCCACTATATCGGATAAGACTTGTACTCCTGAATTTATCGAATCTTTGTATAAAGAAGGAATGGATGTTGTACGCATGAATACAGCTCACCAAACTCTCAAAGATGCACTTAAAGTAATTAACGATGTTAGACAGGTATCTGAAAAAATTGCTCTTTTAATAGATACTAAAGGACCGGAAGTTAGAACTGTAAAAACCGATAAAGTTGTAGAACTAAAAGCAGGGCAAAAGATTAAGGTTATTGGCGATCCTTCTAAAGAAACAACAGATGAATGTATTTATGTTTCATATATAGATTTTGAAATAGATGTTCCTAATCAGTCAACAATATTAATTGATGATGGTTCTGTTGAGTTAAAAGTAATTAAAAAACAATCCGGTTCTTTGTTATGTGAAGTTATAAACGATGGTGTTGTTAAGGGTAGAAAAGGTGTGAATGTTCCAAATGTTGCATTTAATTTACCATCATTAAGTAAAAAAGATAAGGAGTTTATCCAACTAGCTATTGAGCAGGATCTTGATTTTATTGCTCATTCGTTTGTACGTAGTAAAGAAGATGTTTTAGAGATACAGAAGTTATTGGATGCCCGGAATAGTAAAATAAAAATTATTGCAAAAATAGAAAATCAGCAGGGAGTCGATAATATTGATGAAATTCTGGATCATGCTTATGGTGTTATGGTTGCACGTGGTGATTTGGCTGTTGAAATACCTTACGAAAGAATCCCCGGATTACAACGATACCTGATAAGTAAGTGTATAGAAAAACGAAAACCTGTAATTATTGCTACACAAATGTTGCATTCAATGATTCATAACCCAAGACCTACACGTGCTGAAGTAAACGATGTGGCGAGTGCTGTATACAGAAATACCGATGCAATAATGCTTAGTGGAGAAACTGCTAATGGTGCATACCCTGTTGAGTCGGTTTGTACCATGGCAAAAATCGCCAGGGAAGTAGAAAAAACCAAAGATCCTTTTAATGATATTCAGACTGTAATAATTAATAACAAAGTAGCAGCATATTTATGTAAAGCAGCAGTTAAGGGTGCAATAAGACTTGATGCAAAAGCAATTATTGCTGATTCAACATCGGGCAAAACTTTAAGGAGTTTAGCTGCGTATCGTGGTGCAAAACCAATATTTGCACAGTGTTACTCAAAACGAACCATGCGCGAAATGGCTTTAAGTTATGGTGTTAATGCCGATTATATGGAGCCTAAGGAAACATCGCATGAGTTTTTATCCGAAGCTTTAACCACATTGATTGATAAATATACATTTACCAAAGATGATCTGTTAGTTATTGTTGCCGGTAATTTTGGCAGAAGTTATGGTGTTTCCTATACTGAAATAGGAACAATAGAAAATTTATTGGTGAATTTGGAATAATGATTTAAAAATGGAGAATTACTTCATTCAAGAATAAATTAATGACCATCCAATAGCGCAAGATTGTCTTGTCAGCAGACAAGTGT
>JAIORB010000152.1 GCA_021108325.1 Bacteroidales bacterium
TGGAAAACTCCAATATTCCAATCATCCAAAAATCCAGTTTACAAAATCAAATAATCTCAATTTTAAATAAATATAACCAATAATAATACAAAAACTAAATACCATTTTACCATGTTACGAAAACTTTTATCAATTTTAATTATCCTTACACTTGGATATCAATACAGTGCCAATGCCTGTACTATAATTGCTGTTGGAAAAAAGGCTTCAGCTGATGGTTCAAATATTATATCGCATACCGATACCGGACCCGATTCAAGAATATTTGTTGTTCCTGCACAAACATTTAAACCCGGAGAAAAAGCAGCTGTATATTGGGGAATTCAGGATGCAAACCGTGCTTTAAACGATGACGGAATAATTCTGGGTTATATTCCACAAGTTGAAAAAACTTTTAAATATTTCCAGTCAGCTTATTCGCATGTTAACGAATATCAGCTAGGTATTGGTGAAAGCACAACCGCTCAGCGAAACAAACTTACTTGTACTCGCGAAAATGGCAAGCAAATTATGACAATTGAGCAAGCTCAGATTTTTGCTTTACAACGATATAAAAACGCACGTGAAGCTGTTCAATTTATCGGTGATTTAATGATTACATACGGATTTTTACCATCGAGCGGAGATGGATCTGAAACGCTTGTTATTGCTGATACTGAAGAAATTTGGATTTTTGAAGTTTTTGGAGTTGGCTCGGGATGGACCCCGGAAAGCGGAAAACCCGGAGCAATTTGGGCAGCTCAAAGATTACCAGACGATGAAGCTACAATGATACCAAACTGGAGCATTATTAAAGAAATCAATGCAGAGGACAGTGAAAACTTTATGGTATCAGAAAACTATATGCAGGAAGCAATTGATAGAGGATGGTACGATCCAACATCGGGGATGCCTTTTATTTGGCAGGATGCTTATACTCCTTTACCTGTTGAATATGCAACAAGTAGATTCTGGCTTTTCCATCAAACTTTTGTTCCAAATCTAAAAGAATGGCCTAACAGATTTCCGGAAGGAAATCCTTATAAAGGAATTCAACCTTATTTCCAATTTGTAGAACCAGTATCAATTTATCCATTTTCAGTAAAACCTGAAGAGAAAATATCAGTTCAGAATGTAATTGCTTTCCAGCGTTCAACCTATGAAGGTACAATCTATGATATGACATATGATCCAAACTGGCTGGTACCTGACGGAAAAGGTGGTTACGAAAAGAGTCCTTTAGCAACACCATTTCCCAGTAGTGATTTACGAAAACTTTTAAAGATTACTTATCGTCGTCCGATTGCCCGACACCGTGGACATTACGGAATGGTTCTTCAGCTTCGCGATTGGTTGCCAAACGAAATTGGTGGAGTTTACTGGGTATATCTTGATAATCCATACTTTAGTCCGTATGTTCCTATTTATGCAGGGAATTTATCTGTTGCAGAAACTTACAATATTTATGATCCAAACAAATACGATGAGAAATCAGCACGTTGGGCTATAGATTTTGTAGATAACCTGGCAAATTTAAAATTTCAAAAAATCGCTAAAGATGTTAGAGCTGTGAGAACTCCTTTTGAAGATGAAATGTTTAAAAATCAAAAGGCAATTGAAGATGAGGCCCTAAAGCTGTATAAGAAAAACCCAAAAGTTGCTCAGGAATATTTAACAAATTATTCAAATAAACTTATGAATGATGTTACAAAAATGTTCCTCGATTTAAGAAATCAGATTATTACAGACTATACAAATAATCACGAATAAATTAAATAGCTATTTGCCTTTAGGCATTGGCCATTAGAAAATAAAATCCATGCTTTGTTTAAAGTATGGATTTTTATTTGAGTGAAACTCACATTTTATTATCTTCACAAAATAATATCGCTAAAAAATGAATTTAATAAGTTACTTAAAACAACCATTTCCTAAATTAGAATCCAAATGGAGATTAATTATTCTAATCAGTCTGTTTGTAGCATTATTCCTAATAGTCTTTCAACCTTTCGGAATACATCTTATGGATAATAAAAATAAAATTATTATTCTGTCGGGTTATGGATTGGTTACATTTATTAGCTTAGTTATTAACTTAATATTAATTGAAAATATTTTCCCAAAAGTATTTAGCGAAAAAAACTGGACTATTGCAAAAGAATTTGCCTGGTTAATTTGGATCATTTTTTCAATTGGCTTAGGAAATGCTTTTTATACTAATTATTTAATCAACTATTTCACTTTTAACCTTATGTTTTTTGTGAATTTTCAACTTATCACAATAGTTATTGGTACTATTCCAACCACTATTCTAATAATATCAAAACAAAAATATTTATTCCGAAAAAATTTAAACTCGGCTAATGATTTAAATAAAAGTTTAGATCAAATCAAAACCGGAATTAATAAAAATCAACTTATTCGTTTTTATGCCGATAACGAAAAAGATTTTATCGAATTTGATATTAATAATTTTTATTTTATTGAATCATCAGGGAACTACATTGAAATCTATTTATTGTATGAAGATAAAATAATACGAAAAACCTATCGTAGTGCTTTAAAACGTGCTTTAAATTTTTTTAATACTATTCCTGAAATAGTTCAATGCCACAGAGCCTTTATTGTAAATACGAATAAAATTATCAGTGCCAAAGGTAATTCTCAGGGATTAAGATTAAGTCTTGAAAATTGTAATAATGAAGTTCCCGTCTCCCGAAATTATGTTGATTTGGTTCGTAGCAGCAATTAATAATCAACAAATTCTGTAATACAAATTAAAATTCTTTCAGTTTACAAATTGAATCTAAACTGTCAATTTATCTTGTAATTAATCACTCGTGCTAGTATTTCATCACTCAATCTATCCATCCATCACATAAGCTTGTCGTCTGTCCCAAAACTTTTGCCAGTAGCGAATTTCGTCTTACACTTGCATTGTCAGAAAAAAATCAAATGTTTAATTTAAATTTTAAAAAAGATGAAAGAAATTATTTTAACAGTACTATTAACTTTATGTACAATTTTTATATCATCAGCTCAATTTGATGATCGTTTTTATTTTCCTTCTAAAGAATGGAATAAAATAGAAAATATTGAGTATGATGAAATGTTTTTTGAAATAGACTCTGTAAAATTAAATGCTATACTTTTAAAACCAGAGACCAATCCAAAAGCAACCATAATATTTTATCATGGAGCCGGAGGAAATATTTCAACATACATCAATATTACAAAACCACTTGTTCTTGCAGGGTATCAGGTTTTTATGCCAGACTTTAGAGGATATGGAAAATCAACAGGAATTCCTACACATTTAAATATTGCTCAAGATGCTCAAATTATATTTGATAAAATTATTGAAAAAGAAAACTTTGAACGCTTACCAATAATCATTTATGGAGCTTCGATGGGAACTCAAATTGCAACCAAAATCGCCAAAGATAATCAATCTAAAATAGCAGGTTTAATTCTTGATGGTGCTTTGAGTTCGTTTACTGATATAGCATTGCTTTCAGTTCCTGCAGAACAAAGACAAATGATAGCTCAATATGTTACATCACCTTATTCGGCTAAAAACGATATTAAAGATATTAACAACTTACCCAAATTAATTATTCATAGTAAAGAAGATAAATCTGTTCCTTTTACACAAGGCGAAACTGTTTATAATAATGCATCTGAGCCTAAAGAATTTTGGGTTTATGAAGGAACACATCTGGAAGCAGCTATTAAATATCCAAAACTATTTATTCAAAAGATAAACTCTCTGGTAAGCTCCTCAATTGCAGTACAATAATAAAACATTAACCGCTAAGACACGAAGAATACTCTTTTAAGTTGAAACTTTGCGCCTTAGCGGTAAATTAAAAATCAATTTGTAATGAGATATCTATACACTATATTATTCGCATTATTTATATCAATCTTTAGCTATGGAAATATAATAACCATAACGGGAAAAGTATCGAATAACGAACAGCAGGCTCTTCAATATGTAAGTATTGGAATAATAAATAAAACTATCGGAACTATTTCCGATGAAAATGGAGATTTTATACTCAGGATTGAAGAGAACCAAATTGAGTCCAGCGATTCCTTGAAATTTTCGATGATAGGTTATAATTCAAAATCATTTTTAATAAATGAAATTCTTGATATACAAACATTAATAGTTATCCTGCCTGAAAAAATTGAAACAATACCCGAAGCTATAATCACAGGTAATAAATTAAAAACAAAAGTAAAAGGCACCACACATTTTCCGGCTCCATTATATGTAATGTTATCTAATTCTGAATTACCAGACCAAAATCTGGGATCAGCAATAGCCAGAAGTTTTAATATTAATAATGAAAATACAATTATAGAAGATATTAAATTTTATATTTACTCTAATTACGATACTACAACAATTAGAATTAATATCTATTCTGTTAAACGGCGAAAACCTTATAAATCGATTTTAAATACTGGTATCTACACACAAATAACAGGAAAGAAACACGACTGGGTACATGTCGATTTAAAACCTTACAATATATCTGTTGATAATGATATAATAGTAGCACTTGAATGGGTTGATAAATCAACAAAAGGTGATTATCTATTTTTTCCTTTAGCAAGACCGTCTGTTGCCTCACATTATTATAAATATGGTAGCCAGAATAAATGGAAACGTTTCGCTGCCATGTCATCGCTTATGGAACTTCGTTTAAAATACTAAATGTATATAAATGTGGGACATGAGATTTAAAACACAAGATTATTCATTTTAAGAATTGCTAACGATTTAGACAGAAAATTTAATAAATTATAAAAACATGAAGGAAAATTTTAAAAAAACCATCATTGTTATCGCAGCATTTTTAATTGCTATGTATGGGAAAAGTATTTTATTATACTTCTTTGATTTTAAAATAACTATCTCATCTAAATCATTACAAATCATTTATTTTTACGCGTGGTGGGTTATTCCGATTGTAATTGCCCTTATTTTGATTTACGGTTTCCTAAATATTATCAAAGAATTAAAATTAAATCAATCTTTTACCAAAGGAATGCTATGGGCTTCAGTTATGGTTATACCTATGTATATAGGATCTTTTATAACAGGGAAATTCGTATCAGGCATAACAGCCACAGAACTAATACACGGCTCCTTGCTTGCAGGTTTTTTCGAAGAAATATTTTTTCGAGGATTTTTATTCGGGCAACTATTCCGGAAATTAAAATGGGGCTTTATTCCTGCGGTAATGTTAAGTGCAGTTATTTTTGCAATGGGGCATTTATACCAGGGTAACAGTACCGGTGAAACAATAGGTGTTTTTATAGTAACCTTGCTTGGAGGTGCATGGTTTGCCTGGTTGTTTATTGAGTGGAACGAGAATCTGTGGGTTCCTATTGGGCTTCATGTATTAATGAATCTTTCCTGGATATTATTTGAAATAAGCGATACAGCATTGGGTGGTATCAGTGCAAATATTTTTAGAGCCACAACCATTACAATATCAATACTTATTACAATTCGTTACGCAAAGAAAAACGGAGGTTTAAAAATAAACCGTAAAAACCTGATAATAAATCATAACTAATATGAAAATAACATTACGCATTTTATTTCCTCTTATGGTAGGGTTAATTGTTGCCATAATCATGAACATAACAGTAGGTTGGTGGGGATTCTGGGTAATATTTCCCTGGATAGGATTTTCAATTTCGACAGGAACTCTGTTACGTAAGATTTTGAAAGGACATAAAAAACTAATTGGCAGAAAAATAGCCATATTAATGATTCTTCCATGTTTATTGTTATTTGTACCAATTGTAAATCATGAAAATTTTCAACTGGGTGGTGTGGTTTTAATTGTATTGGTTGGATTCTTTGGTAAAGGGTTTATTCATTATGCTATAGCTAAAATATTTGGCCCTTTGATATGGGGAAGAGGATTTTGTGGCTGGGCTTGCTGGACTGGAGCAATTTTGGATTGGCTTCCAATAACAGGTAAAAAGAAAGCAATTCCTGAAAAAGCAAAGAATTTAAGATATATCAGTCTGGCAATTTCATTATTTATTCCTCTTTACTTAGTTTTTGTAATGAATTATGATGTTTATCAAGATTATTTATACAAAAAAGAAATAATCTGGATGTTTGCAGGAAATGCACTTTATTACGCTATTGGAATTCCTTTAGCATTTATTTACAAAGATAAAAGAGCATTTTGCAAGCTAGCCTGTCCCGTTGGGCTAATTATGAAAGTTCCTGCTAGTGTAAGTATCATAAAAATTAAACCTAAACAAAATGATTGCATCGAGTGTGGAGCATGTAACAAAATTTGCCCAATGGATATTGATGTTATGAGCTATATTAAAAATAAAAAACCAATTACAAATACAGAATGTATTCTTTGTTCAAGTTGTAGAATTGTATGTCCGGTAAATGCAATATGAACAAAAATAAATTCGGGTTATCAACTCTGCCAGAGTTGTACTAACAAACTAATAATCATCTTTTATAATTTAGAATTTTAACAAAAAAACTCTGGCAGGGTTTTTAGACCGGACTAATTTTTAATAAAATCAGAATTTCACTTTATTTAATGCGAGTGCATTTAACATCCAATTAGGTAATGGTTTTGAAGGATCTCTTTTCTTCATATTTAAATACCAGCCAAACTTTTTCAAAATTGGTACTTTATGTGTTTCAACAAATTCTATCAAAGTACCATCAGGATCTTCAATGTAAGAAAAATGGCCGGCAGCTTCGCCCATATCAAAACTATTATTTTCGTTATGTTTTACCGAGCTATCAACAGTAAATGGGAAACCTTTCGATTCGCAGTCCTGTTTTAAAGCTTCCATTCCACTAATATCATAACATAAATGAATAAAGCCTAAATCACCCCAGAATCTGTCTTTAAAAATCTTTTTAGGTTCTCTGTCTAAAATCTGAATTAGCTCAATTGAACTTTCACCAATTAATTTACTAAAACTACCTTGCCTTTTCTGGCTTGATTTTAAAAGAACTCTTCTGAATTTCTTATCACCTCCGGGAAGAGATAAAAAATCATTAAATACTTCTTCTTTATCATAAACCACTTGGTCGTATTCAAGAATATCGCTATAAACTTTACGGGCATTTTCTATATCTGTTACTCCAATAATTGCTCCGGCAACTGCTCCTGTTAATTTATTCGTTTTTTTAAACCAATCAGTTGCTTCAACTACCTGAAAAATATTACCATATATATCTTTTACAAAGAAATGATTTTCATATAAATCACCTAATATATCAAGATTTAGTGATTTAAATTCATTGTAAGCTTTTTTTACATCAGGACTTTTAATTTTAGCTATATTAATACCTAAATCACCCAGTTGTATTTCAAAGTCCGATCCAACAGGAGTTCGACTAGTATACTGCCATATCTCAAATCCACCACCTCCGGATATATTCATGGCAAGAGCAGCATGACGCTTATGAGGTTTACCACCGGTATAAGGTAACATTAACTCTGCAACAGTATCATCTTCAAAAATTCGGATATCCATTCCAAAATTATCTTTATACCATTTCCAAGCTTCGTAAACATCCTGAACTCCAATTCCTATTTGTTGTATTCCACTTATTAATTTAGTCATTTTAATATTTTTTATGTCGGCTTAATTTTGCGAGCTAATTTATAAAATAATTTAGGTAAAAATTTATGGATATATACCATTAATAATTCACTAGCCCCGATTAGTACTTCCTTTTTATCTTTTCTGATAGCATTAACATACTGTCTTGCACATTTATCAACGGGTATTCCTGCATTCAATCCATCATCCATTTTACCATGTGCTGTACCATCTTTTGTAAGAGCATGTATGGATATATTGGTTTTTATCCGACCCGGAAAAGCTATTAAAACTTTAATATTATGATTATATACTTCGGCTCTGAGTGTTTCGAAAAAACCGTGCAATGCGTGTTTAGAAGCAGAGTATGCAGACCTTAAAGGAAATCCAAATTTACCCGAAATACTACTTGTAACTGCTATATACCCACCACCATTTTTAATCATATATGGCAAAACGGTTTTGGTTAAAGCAATTGTTCCAAAATAATCAATCTCCATTATTTTTCTATCAATATCTAATGGCGTTTCCACAACTAATGATCTTTGACTAATCCCGGCATTATTTACTAGAACATCAATTTTACCAAATTTCTCAATTAAATTATCAGTTATTAGTTGCATCTTATCAATTTCAGTTACATCAAGAAATTGAATATAACATTCAGAACCCATTGATTCGCAGGTCGATCTTACCTTTTCTAACTCCGATTGTTGATTAGACGAAATAATAAGTTTTGCTCCCTGTTGAGCAAACTCATAAGTTAAAGCCTCTCCTATCCCAGAAGAGGCCCCGGTTATCCAAACAACCTTATTTTTAAAATACATTTATTTAATATTTTAACGCTCTATCATTATATAATGAAAAGGCATCGATATCATATCTGAAAAATCCTCACCTACTTCTTTCATATCTTCATCACTTTCAGCAAAATACCAGTATATTTTCATATTTAACCCTTTTTCTGTAAAATCCTTTATAAGTATTAAAATATCTGAAATAAATTTTGCCGATGATGAATTAAAATAATCAAGTTTAAAATTAAACTTAAAACATTTTTCATTAAATGCTTCTATTTTCTTTTTATCAATTATTTTTTCAAAATGTTTCCGAAGTTTATAAATTATCGGGAAGTAAAAGTCACGTCCATTCTCCGGACGCGAATTACCCTGTATTTCAAATAGGTAGTTAGAAGTATCGAATAATACTCTTGGAGATTTTTCTGTTGCAGGAATATTAAGTCCTTTCATAGTGTAAATCTATTTTTTTAAATTTAATTGCATTGCAAAATAAGAAAACTTATCGTTTATTTTTTCGAAATCATACTTGATTTTTTGTTTTGTAGTTTTAGCCATTACTATTAATCCTAAACCGGCACCACCTTTCGCGGAAATCTCAGCATTTGCCAACGATTTTTTATATAATTTATTTACTTCTTCAATAGTCAGATTATTTAATTTATCAAGCCTGGGAATAATCGCATCTTTATTTTTATTCAGAATTATGTTTCCTGTATGAATTATAAAGTTTTCCGCTATTTTTTCTACAATAAATCTTGGCGGATAGCTAATTAAAAGTTCATGTTCTTCCTTGTTTAAATCCGAGTGCTTTAAAATATTGTCTAGGCATTCAACAGATAAAGAATATACTCTCTTTCTAATCATCTTATCATGTTGCTTATGAAACAAATAAGTCTTTAAATGGTGTAAAATGTCATCAATAACATCTAAACTCATAAACCCCTTATGGTTGACAACAACATCGTAGCTTTTCATAAAACAATAATAGCTGAGCTTTGTATATAATTGGCTAATATATTACTAACCAAAAGATAAAATTAATGTTATTAATTAGAAAACAAAAAAATAGCATAAAAATATTGTAAAACAGCACTCATATAATTCATCTTTGGCAGTATTTTCGTCTTAACGTTAATCAATGGCTCCTTAGAAATTTAATTAGCCTATAATGTATGTTCAAATAAATATTTTATCTTTTAATAATCTGATTATTTTATTAACTTGTTAACATTAATTTAACATTGATTTAATTAAAACTTAATCATAAACAACATTTTCATACTGTATATAATATCTACTTTTAACCCAAATTATAAACAATATTAAAAATGGAAAATTTTTACATCATCCTGGTTGTAATACTCTTTGCACTAGCCATTTCCGATTTAATAGTGGGAGTTAGTAACGATGCAGTAAACTTTTTAAATTCGGCTATTGGATCTAAAGCTGCACCTCGCTATATTATTATGATAATTGCGAGTATAGGTATTCTTATTGGAACAACTTTTTCGAGTGGAATGATGGAGGTTGCCAGAAAAGGGATATTTCATCCGGACCAGTTCTATTTTTCGGAGATAATGATCATATTTCTTGCTGTTATGCTTACAGATGTTGTATTACTTGATGTATTTAATACATTAGGATTACCTACATCTACAACAGTATCAATTGTATTTGAACTTTTAGGCTCTGCGGTTGCTGTTTCATTAATTAAAATAAAGCATCTTGGACAAACAGTTGGCGACCTGAATAATTATATAAATTCGGGTAAAGCGCTGGCAATTATATCAGGAATCTTACTATCTGTAGTTGTCGCCTTTACTGTAGGTTCAATTGTAATGTACATTACGCGATTAGTATTTTCATTCAATTATAAAAAGACATTTAAATATTTTGGTGCCATTTGGGGTGGAATTGCTATTACAGCAATAACATACTTCATACTAATTAAAGGTGCTAAAGGTTCATCGTTTTTAAATGAAAACACAACAGATTGGATTAAAAGCAACTCCACATTAATTATACTTTACAGTTTTATTGGATGGACAATTTTATTACAATTACTTTATTGGATTGTACGATTAGATATATTAAAAATGATCGTTTTAGTAGGAACATTTGCATTGGCAATGGCTTTTGCAGGAAACGATTTAGTAAACTTTATCGGAGTACCTCTGGCTGGTTTAAAATCATTCCAGGCATTTATTGCTGAACCCGGAGCTGATCCTGATGGGTTCTTAATGCTTGCATTAACAGGTAAAGCAAAAGCAAATACATACTTACTACTTATAGCCGGTATGATAATGGTAGTAACATTGTGGTTATCAAAAAAAGCAAGAAAAGTTACTGAAACCGAAATAAATTTAAGCAGACAGGGTGCCGGTAATGAAAGGTTCGGTTCAAGTTTTCTTTCCAGAACTATTGTACGAACAGCAATGGATATTGGTAAAACTGTTGAAAAACTCACTCCAGGATCATTTAAAAAAGGTGTATCAAAAAGGTTTGACCAAACAGAATACAACAATAAATTAAGAAACCAGAAAGATGCACCTTCATTTGATATGGTTAGAGCATCAGTAAATTTAACTGTTGCCAGTATTTTAATATCTCTGGCAACATCAATGAAACTGCCATTATCAACAACTTATGTTACTTTCATGGTTGCAATGGGTACATCACTCGCCGATAAAGCATGGGGAAGAGAAAGTGCAGTTTATAGAATTACGGGTGTTGTTACTGTAATTGGAGGATGGTTTATGACCGCCTTCTCTGCCTTCACTGTTGCTTTTTTAATAGCATTAATTATAAGCTGGGGAGGAGCTTTTGCAATTTTTGCTTTTGTACTAATTGCATTGTATACAGTAGTTCACACACATATATCTTTCAATAAAAAAGAAGCTGAAAAACAAAAAGTAAAAAGATTAGCTGATGAAGATTTGCATGCAGAAAATATAATGACAAAATGTTCTTTGGAAGTTAGAAACATGCTTAAATCTGTTGTGAATTTATTTGCTGATATAGTTGTAGGTTTAACAAACGAAGATCGTAAATTATTAAAGAATGTATGTAAAGAGGTAGATGCTCTTAACACTGATGCCAAATACTTAAAAGCTAATGTTCATAATACGCTTCTAAAATTACAAGAAGAAGAAGAAGGCGAAACCGGCCACTTTTATGTTCAGGTTATAGATTACTTAAGAGAAATGGCACATTCTTTATCTTTTATCTCTAATCCAAGTTTTGAATATATAGATAATAATCATAAACCACTATTAAAAGTCCAAATAGATGAATTAAATGAACTTAAAGAAAGTGGCACTGATTTATTTGAGGTAATAATCGATACTATTGATAAGAAACAATTTGAAAACATCCCAAATTTAATTGAGAAACAACAAAGTATTCTTAACGACTTAAAAGATTGCAGGAAAAAACAAATTAAAAGAATCAAACATAACGAGGCCGGAACACGAAATAGTATATTGTATTTAGGTGTATTGAACGAAGTTCAAAACTTCTTATTACAATCAATTAATCTGGTAAAAGCTCAACGTGACTTTGTGGAATATCAATTAAACAATAAGAAATAGTATAAAACTTACCTGAATAAAAAAGCTCGGTTTTTCCGAGCTTTTTTATATCCATTTTATATTAATCGACAAATTTATATCCAACTCCTTTTATTGTTTTAATATGACCTTCACCAATCTTCTCTCTTAACTTTCGTATATGAACATCAATAGTTCTGTCACCAACAATAATATTATCGCCCCACACAGCACTGAAAATCTCGTCACGAGTAAAAACTCTGTCAGGCTTTGTAATTAAAAGAACTAATAATTCAAACTCCTTTTTAGGAAGAATTAACTCCTCTCCGTCCTTAATTACAATATATTTTTCTCTGTCAATAATTAGATTTGATTGTTTAATGATAAGATTTTCTCCTTTTTCATCTTCGTTAACATCCTTAAATCTTTTTAACAAAGCTTTTATTCTGCTAACTATAACTTTTGGTTTTACAGGTTTTGTAATATAATCATCTCCACCTGCATCAAACCCTGCTATTTGAGAATAATCTTCGCCCCTTGCCGTTAAAAAAGCTATTATCGTATTTTTAAAATTCTTATTTTGTCTTAATATTTCACAAGTTTCAATACCATCCATTTCGGGCATCATTACATCCAGCAATATTAAATGAGGGTTAATTTTCTTAGCCTTCTCAATGGCTTCTTTACCATTCTGTGCAGTATGAACTTCATACCCTTCTTTGTTGATATTGTAACTCAAAAATTCCAATATATCCGGCTCGTCATCAACAAGCAATATTCTAAAATCTTTGTTATTCATATTTCAAGTTTTTTATTAAATCCTAATCGACTAAAATACAACAATATTATACACATCAGTATAAGTTGTGTTTAAATCTATATTATGATAAAGTTAACAAAAAAAATACAACACTATTTATTAATATAATATTAAAATTCTGATAATAAGATTTAAAACATGTACTTGTTTCTTTGCATTGTAAATAATAAAAACGAAAACAATTTAAAATTTTAATAAACTAAAACAGAAAATTACAATGAAAAGAAATTATTTAAAACTAACAGCTGCTATTTTAGTTGCATTAACAATCGGTTTTACATCATGTAACGATGATGATGATAACGACCCTATTGTTGAAGAAGAAAACTTTTATAAAATTGGTACAACAGTTTATACTTTTGATAAAGAAGCTAAAACTGTTACTATTAACGATAATGGTGAAGGCACAGGTACCAAAACTTTATCTGCTGATACAACCTGGATTCTTGATGGATTCGTATTTGTTGAAGATGGGCAAACACTAAGCATTGAACCCGGAACAATGGTTCAGGGAAAACCCGGCCAGGCAGAAAATGCCAGTGCATTAATCATTAAACAAGGTGGTACAATTATGGCCGAAGGAACCGCTACTCAGCCAATCGTTTTTACCGGATTAGGTGATACATATGATGGTAGTGGTTACATGACTCAGGTACAAGGTTTATGGGGTGGTATTATCGTTTTAGGTAAAGCTACAACAAATAACACTATTCAAAAACGAATCGAAGGTGTTCCTGAACAATTTGCTGCTTATTATGGTGGTGATAACGATGCTGATAATTCCGGAATTTTAAAATATATCTCTATCCGTCATGGTGGAACTGATATTGGTTCCGGTAACGAAATTAACGGCTTAACATTAGGTGGCGTTGGTAGCGGAACTACTATTGAATATATAGAAGTAGTTTCTAATGTTGACGACGGGGTTGAATTTTTTGGTGGTGCTCCAAACTTAAAGCATATATTAGTTGCTTATTGTGGTGATGATTCTTACGATTATGATGAAGGCTACCATGGTAAAGGTCAGTTTTGGGTAACTATTCAAAGTGAAAACTCCGGTGACCGTTTAGGTGAGCATGACGGTGGCGATGGCGATGATGAAACAGCAGAACCTTACGCTAAACCGGTTATCTATAATGCAACTTATATTGGAAACGGAAACGGAAGAGTTATTACTTTCCGTGACAATGCCGGTGGGACTTATGCAAATTCAATTTTTGCTTCGCAAGCTAAAGGTATTAATGTTGAATTTCGTGATGATAAACACAATAGTTTGGATCAAATGCTTACTGAAGGAAACCTTGTTCTAAAAAATAACTTATTCAATCTAATAGCTGATAATACCGAAGCCAATGCGTTAAAAGTATCTGAAGAAAAAGGAACGGCTCCTGCTTCTACGGCTGATGATTTGTTGGCACATTTTAACGATAACAATAATGCTATTGCAAATCTTGCAACTGTTGGATTTATTGATGATGAATATTTATTAATACCTGCTTCAGGCGAAGCTAATGCAGGTGTAACTCCAACAGATTCATGGTTTGACAATGTAACTTACCAGGGAGCTTTCCAACCGGGTGGAAGCAACTGGGCTGAAGGCTGGACATTAACTTTTAGTTCTTCAAAATAAAATAAGGTTCATATTAAATTGAGGCTGGTAGTTTGTATTGACTACCAGTCTTTATTAGTTAAAAAATCAATTATTTAGTACAAAGGCAAATGAGCAGAAAAATATTTTTAATAATCGGCATTATTTTAATTTTTTCCATCCGGATTTTTTCGCAGACAGGAATTTTACGCGGTAATGTTTTTGATGAAAAAACAGGTGAAACTTTGATTGGAGCAACTATAATGTTACCGGGAACTACTATTGGAGTATCCACAGATTTTGATGGAAATTACAGTTTAACATTACCTGTTGGGAAACACGAAATTAAAATTTCATATATTTCATACGAGACAAAAAAATTCTCTGACATAATTATAAAACCAGGTGAAATAACTATTTTAAATACATCACTCGGTGAAGCTACATTAGATATTGAAGCAGTTGTTGTTACAGCAAAAGCCACCCAAAAAACCGAAAGCGCTTTACAAGTTTTACAGAAAAAAGCTCCTCAGGTAATGGACGGTATTTCGTCCGAACAAATTACAAAATTAGGTGACAGCAATGCGGCACAAGCTCTTAAAAGAGTTACAGGTGTTTCAGTTCAGGACGGAAAATATGTTTTTGTTCGTGGCTTAAGCGAACGATATACAAAAGTAACTTTTAATGGTGCAGAAATTCCTGCCCTTGATCCTGAAAGAAATACAGTTCAACTGGATATTTTCCCAAGTAACATTATTGAAAATATTATTGTTAATAAAACATTTACACCTGATATGCCTGGAGAATCAACCGGTGGACAGGTAGATATTATTACAAAAGACTTCCCTGAAAAGTTTACATTCCAATTCTCAACTTCGTTTTCGTACAATCCTCAAGCCAACTTAAACGAAGATTTTATAACATACAACGGGGGAAATACCGACTGGTTAGGTATTGATGATGGTACTCGCAATATTCCTGCGGTTGCACAAGATGCATTAAACAGAATGGTAAATGAAAATTACAATCAAATTAATCAGGTTTACTTCACTACTCAGGAATTGAATGATATTTCGAATTCATTTTCTACTGAGATGGAACCAATTAAGAGAAAATCATTTTTAAATAACAGCGAAAAAATCTCGCTTGGAGATCAGGTTCAACTCTTTGGAAAAGCTTTAGGCTATAATCTTGGATTAAGCTATGAAAATTCTTTTGATTTTTATGATGATGGAATTTTTGGAGAATATGAAGATGCCACAAATGTTCCACGACGTAAAATTAACGACACAAAAGGAGAAGAGAATAATAAAATTTCTGCATTAGTAAATCTGAGTTACAAATTAAATAACAATAACAAAGTCGGATTCAGATATTTTCATAATCAAAGTGGCACAAGTCAGGCACGATACAGGGAAGGTTATTTCAATTACGAAGACAGTTACGACCAGGACCGTATTCTTACCTACGTTGAAAGGAAATTTGATAATTTTCAATTACATGGCAAACACGTTTTCCCTAATATGAATAACAGTATTGTCGAATGGCAAAGTTCATATACCATAATGAATCAGGATGAACCGGATTTAAGATTTTTCGAAAATCTATACGATATAAATGGAACTGACACTATTTTCAGAACCAAAACAAACGATAAACCGGCAAGATATTATCGTAATATGGACGAAATAAATACAAGTAATAAAATTGATTTTGAAACTCCTGTTACACTTTTTTCTAAATCAGCAAAAATTAAAATTGGTGGTAATTACGATTACAAATCACGTAATTTGGATGATATAAAGTTCGATTTATTCAGCTCAGCAACTATTTTACCGGGGAGTGATATAAGTTACTATTTAGAAAATGAAATTATTAGCCAAGACAATCCTTTAGGATATTATTATACTGCCGATCATTTTCAAAACTTAAATAATAGTCAGGATGCCTACCTGCAAGTTATTGCCGGATATGCCATGATAGATTTTCCGTTAACCGAAAAATTCAGAATGCTTACAGGTGCAAGAATTGAAGTAAGCGAATTACATACTGAAGATAAATTACCTGAAAATCACTCCTTAAGAGACAATACTACAAGTAATTTCCTGGATATTCTACCATCACTCAATTTAACTTATACGCTAGTCGAGAATATGAATTTAAGGTTTGCATACTCAAGGACTATTGCACGTCCTAACTTTAAAGAAATCGGGCCAACTTATTACGATTTTATAACAAGTGAGACTGTAACCGGAAATTCTGATCTTAACAGAACAACAATTGACAATTTAGATTTAAGATGGGAATATTTTTTTAAACCCGGTGAAAAAATTGCACTAAGCGGATTTTATAAATATTTTACGGATCCGATCGAAAAGAAATTAGCTGTTGATGTAAATAACCGTGAATTCTTTTACGAAAATTCTGAACCAATTACTTTATATGGTGCTGAGGTAGAACTTAGGAAAAAACTCGATTTCATTCCATTCTTGAAAGATTTTACCGCAGGTGGTAATTTTGCATATATTAAATCAATTTATAAAATACCTGCAGATGAGTTAGCCGTAATCAGAGCATCCGACCCTGACAGAAGTGATACAAGACCAATGCAAGGTCAAGCTCCATATATTCTTAATGCATTTTTAAACTATTACCATACTGATTTAAAACTGGATGCTAATATTGGATTCAATATTTCAGGTGAAAAACTGGTTTTAATTACACAAAAAGGTACTCCTTATGGATATGAACAACCGGAACCTTCGCTGAATATTAATATTACGAAAGGTATTGGAGAGAAAATATCCGTTGAATTTTCTGTTAACAATATTCTTGACTCAGATTACTCTATTGTACACCACTATGATGAAGGTGATGAATATTATACAAAATACAGCAAAGGAAGAAGCTTTGGAATATCTGTTAAATATTTAATCAAATAGAGTATGAAAAAGCATATAAAATATATAAAAACAGTCTGCTCGTTTGTAATTCTTGTGGCTATTCTTTTAATAGGAATCAGCTGTAAGAACGAAAAAACGGCTCATGAGCAATTTTCGGGCGCCGATTCCCGAAAATTGCTCCCTTATGAAGAATTAACTCGGGCAAAACGATTTGAATCGCTTGAAGAAGCTTTCCAAAACCCGAACAAGGTATATAAGTTAATTTTATTTAATCAGCACCTTGAATCTCTACCTGAAAATATTGATAAGCTTACCTGGCTAAACAGCCTTGAGCTTACAAGGAATCAACTCACAACACTACCTGGTACAATTGTAAACCTGCATGTTTTACAAAGCTTATATCTTTCGGAGAATAAATTTATTCATTGGCCAAATGAAGTTTTTCTACTGCAAAATTTAAAACGATTAGATTTGTCAAATAATAGTTTAACGCAAATTCCTGATGAAATTACTCAATTGAAAAACCTTGAAGAACTTCATTTGAATAATGTATCGTTAAAAGTTATCAATAAAAATTTGTTTAAACTGGATAGTTTAAAAGTACTTGTTTTGTCTCATAATCAGATTAATTCAATACCCGCCGAAATATTCAAACTAAAGAATTTGCAAAAATTAGATTTATCGCATAATCAATTGAATTTTTTACCACAAGAAATAAGTGAATTAAAAAAACTTGAGAAACTTGAACTGGAAGGGAATCAATTTGTAAAACATTATATCGACAGTACTTTAAAGAAACTATTACCAAATACAATCATTAGATATTAAAAATATTTTATACATCATTCTAAATTCATCGTATATAAAAAAGCGTTATATTTAGAACATTAAATTTTATTATCATGAAAAGAATTACAATAATAAGCTCACTTTTATTAGCAATTACATTTAGTTCATTTGCACAAATAAAACAAAACGAAGAAGGTATTTACCTTGATGAAAATAATAACATATATACCGGAGTTTACAACGAGTATTTTGAGAATGGAAATATTCGTGTTGAAATGAATTTAAAGAATGGTATTCAGGATGGTTTAACGAATATCTATTTTGAAAATGGTTTTAAAAATGAACAAAGATCATATCAAAAAGGGAAAATGCACGGAACATGGATAACATGGAATGAACTGGAAATTAAGCTTGCTGAAGCAAATTACAATTTCGGCAAGAAACATGGTAAATGGTACATTTGGGACGAAAACGAAACTTTGCGTTATGAAATGGAATATACCAAAGGAAACAAGTCAGGCCTTTGGAAAATGTATAATGAATCTGGTGAATTAATTAACGAAAAAAACTATTCTGAGAATTAATTTATTCCTGAAAATATAGATTAAAAGCCCTTGAAATTAAGGGCTTTCCTTATTTCAGCTTATTTATTTTCAAGATTAAATTAGGATCAATACAAAGCTTATGAAAATAATCTACTGCAGATGCAGGAGCAACACCCGGGAAATCACCTTCGTTACCTAACATATCTGTAATAATCTGAAAATGCAAATGTGGTGGCCAGTTGCCATTAACATTTTCATCACCAATATTAGCAATTACATCTCCTCGCCTAAGCTGTTGTCCTTTTTCTTTATCCTGAATTGAATCCAAACTCAGATGTCCGTATAAAGTATAAAATATTTCACCTTCGATTAAATGCTCTAAAATCAAGGTTGGTCCGTAATCACCAAATGTTTCGTTATTTTTAAAACTATGAATAACTCCCGGCAATGGTGAGTAAATTGGAATGCCCGCTTCTACCCAAATATCAATTCCTAAATGAATACTTCGAGGTTCACCATCATTATTAAAATGCTTACTTCGTTTATAAATTAATCTATCTTCAAAATATCCACCAACACCAACCTGCTTTTTCTCTTTTTTGAGTGTTTTAAAAACATATTCGGTTAAAGCTTTGGTACTATCCATATCTACTTCATGCAAATCGATATTCTTATCAGAGAAATCAAAAACATGAACATTCTTATCACTAAATTCAATATCAATAATTCTTGCAAAAAAATCCCTGTTTTCCCGAAGTATTTTAATGATATGATCAGTTTTATTCATTACTGATTTTTTATGCAAGTTAATGAAAATTGGACTTAAATTAAAGTGATATTTAATAATTTCTCATATCGGTTTTTTGCTTTTCTTTTGCCTGGAATAAGGATGTTTAAAGTATTGATAAAATCCAACTGTCAGAGACCCATAAGCCAAAATAAAAAAATAATACCTGAAACCGAACGGAGTTGAATGAAGATAAGAAATAAAAAGTAATACTAAAAAAGTAAGAAGCAATAAACTGTTTTGGACAAAATTTACAAGAATAGCCCATCTTTTATTTTTAAACAAAGCAATGGTTATAACAATTTTAATAAGTAACAAACCAGCTAAAACAGGAATGATATTAGATGTAACAAAATCAAAAGTTGTATAGCTGTCACCTGTCAGAAGAATACCAAAAACAAAGGTTAGAAAAATGGCAAAAATTAATCCCACAGATTCGATAATCTGCCAAACAAGCAAAAAAGTAATGAATATCGGTCGTTCCATTTTATTTATAAAATATTAAGTAATTCTTCCATCTCAGTTTCGTAATCGTATTGCAAATCTTCATGCAATTGTGATATTGTTTTTTTAATTAATTCTATTTGTCGATTGTAGAGATTCCGAAGCGCAGTACTTCTTTGAATGGACGGTTTGAATTTATTTAGCTTTAAACAAAAATAAATAAGTAAATCTACTTCAGTTTCTTTTTTCTGTGAATAACGGATATATTTCTTGATATTCTTTAATATTTTCCGAATACTCTTCCTGATATAGTAGTAGCTTTTTCTATTTATTTGCTCAAATTGTTCATCAATATATATTTTCACACTTTCGATATAAGCCAATTCATCATATGATTCAAATAAAAGGTAAGTCAACAATTCCTTATTTTCTTTTTTAAATCTGGATAATCGAAGACATAGTTCAAGCAATTCTTTTGGTGAACGCGTGCTTAATTCTTGCTTAATTTCTTTGACCGATGCGGCTTTCATAAATACTATTTAGGAAAATCTGAAGATAAGGTTTTATTAGGAAAGATAAAAGTTACTGACAGTTCTCAATTACGCAGTAATTCATAATTTTTAATTAATAATAGTAGAGTCTTCAATATAAGTAGTATCATTAATAATGGAATCCTCCAGCATTCTAAGCTCAAGTTCTTTTTCAACCATTTCAAATTGCTTAATCAATACCTTGTAATTTTCTTTAATAGATTCTTGTTCTTTAAGCAACACCTTATTTTTCTCACCCATTTCATAATATAAAAATGCACGATCTAAAAGAATCCCCGCTAAAAAAAAGATAATTACAAGAATTGTAACCTTGGACCTTCTCATTTTTTGCTTATCAATTTGTTACTAAGTTAAACATATAGCTTAAGGTTACCTCTAAAAATTGTATTCTTTCAAGAAACAAATATAATGAATAAAATGCAAGGCATATTTTTTTGTAATAGCCATAGCTATTTCACAAAAAATATAACGCAGTCAGACCTGCCTTGCCCGCCTGTTCGGCAAACAGGTTGTTTATTATATTTGTTCCCTACGGGTTTCCATAGTTTCTCATCCCGATAGTGTTTCAAAAAATTTTATTGTCTTTAAAAAACTATGGAAATCTTGATGTGATTGAATTTATAGAGGTAACTTTAAATTATTAAAATGAAGAAAGTAGTTTGGAGCTTGCCTTGCATAAAGAAAAAAATATCATAAAATATTAGTAACACAATTTAATAATTGCCACACTAGCTGGAAAAATTTGAAGATAACAAAAAACCCGGACAAAAGCCCGGGTTAATCAATATGAATTACTTGATGCTATTCTGTTACACTTTCAATCTTCACATTAACGGTATTCGATTTAGAAAAATCTACATTAACTGTTTCAATTTTTTTCTTATACGAAATATATGAAGCTGTAATTTCGAGTTTACCTTCTCTTACTCCATCAATTTCGAAGTTACCATCAAAGTCAGTGTAAACACTTTTTTCTTTTCCTTGAACTGAAACTTTTACACCTGCTAAAGTTTCACCAGTAATTTTATCTAAAACTTTTCCTGAAACTGAAGTAGTCATTACAGCGCTTTCAGAACCTCCGTTTTCATCATTTGCTGCATTCGCAAACGATATTGAGAAAACGATTAAACTTACGAATATAATTGCTATCTTTTTCATCGCTATCTTGTGTTTTTAATTTACATATTTATTTACATGACAAATGTACGAAGTGAATATTATTCAAATATTATTACAAAATAATCATTTCGTTAACTTAACATTAATTTAATGTTAGCTATATTAATTCTATGTAATATTGCAATCGAAAATAATTTCTAATTCAAGCCAAAAAATGAAACCATATCGGCAAATTTTTCTAACACTCCTTTTTAGTTTGGTGTTTTTTTCTAACAACCTGTTTTCACAGGATGAAGAAAACAAGTTTGAGCCATCCGGCAATATTCATATTAAAGTATTCAGCAATTTTCATTATCAATTATTTACAGATGAACAAGAATCTGCCTTCGCAGTTGACAGAGCATATTTTGGATACGAATATTTTATGTCCGAAAACTTCTCTGTAATTATCAAACTGGATATTGGTAGTCCAAATCAGGATTCGCAATATGATATTTTAAAACGCTATGCTTATTTTAAAAATGCAGCTTTAATTTATAAAAAAGATAAACTTACTTTAAGGTTTGGTATAATCGATTTGTATCAGTTTAAAGTTCAGGAAAAATTCTGGGGACACAGATATATTTATCTATCATTTCAGGATAAACATAAATTTGGTAGCAGCGCCGATTTGGGAGCTTCTACTTCATATAAATTCAATGACTTTATTTCGGCTGATTTAACCCTGATGAATGGCGAAGGATATAACCAACTACAAAACGATAATACCTATAAAAGTGGATTAGGAATTACAATACTTCCTGTAAAAGGATTAACAGCCCGCTTTTATGTAGATTATACCGAACAGGATGAAATTCAATCCACATGGTCATCGTTTGTGGGTTATGATTTTAATAAAATTGCAAGAATTGGAGTTGAATATAATTATCAGGGGAATAATAAATACGAAAAAGATCACGACCTACAAGGTTTTTCAACATATGCATCGTATAATGTTTTCGAAAAGTGGGAACTTTTTGCCCGTTACGATAAATTATGGTCGAATACTATCGAAGGAGAACCTTACGACTGGAATATTAATAAAGACGGCAGTGCAATTATAGCAGGTATTCAGTACTGTCCTATTAAGAATATTAAAATAGCTGCAAATTATCAAGACTGGTATCCTTATGCCCAAAACATCGATAATGAGTCATATTTTTATTTAAATTTTGAATATAAGTTTTAATATTAAAAATTATGATTTCAAATAAATTTAAAATTGCAGGTACTTTTATTATTATATTATTAATATCATTTTCATGTCGTAAAAGCGATATAATTGTTGACAATGGTACTACCATTACTGACGATGGAAGCGGGACAGGAACTGTAACCTGGACAGCAGATAAAGAATATATACTCGAAGGTTTTGTATTTGTAAATCCCGGCCAAACACTTACCATTGAGCCCGGAACAGTTATTCGTGCAAAAACAGGACAAGGCGAAAATGCCAGCGCATTAATTGTTGCCCGTGGAGCTACAATAATTGCCGAAGGAACAAAAGAAGAACCAATCATTTTTACAGTTGAAGACGATGATCTGGAAGGATCAGTACCTGTCGAAGCCCGTGGTTTATGGGGTGGTGTAATTATTTTAGGTAATGCTCAATTGAACAGTGAATTTAACGAATCAAAAATCGAAGGAATTCCTATTTCTGAAACCAGAGGTATATATGGAGGATCTGTTAATAATGATAATTCCGGGATTTTAAAATATGTTTCAATTCGTCATGGTGGTACAAATATTGGCGAAGGAAATGAAATCAACGGATTAACACTAGGTGGTGTAGGTTCCGGAACAACTATCGAATATGTCGAAGTTATTTCAAACGAAGATGATGGTTTTGAGTTTTTTGGGGGAACAGTGAATTGTAAATATTTAGCATCTGCATTTTGTGGCGATGATGCTTTCGATTTTGATGAAGGTTATCGTGGTAAAGGCCAATTTTGGCTGGCTATTCAGGCTCCATCCTTAGGAGATCATTTGGCTGAACATGATGGTGGAACCGATCCCGTTTACGGTGAACCATTTTGTATTCCTGAAATTTATAATGCAACATATATTGGTAATGGGCAATTAAACTCAACAAACTTAATGACCTTTGCCGACAATGCCGGAGGTAAATATTATAACTCCATATTTATTAATCAGATAAATGGTATTAAAGTTGAATACGTAAGTGGATTTAACGACAGCTATCATCAATTTGAGAATAACAATCTGATATTCGAGAATAATATTTTTTATGATATAGAAGGTAATAACAATTCATCTATTTTTTCGATTGTAACAGAATCAAGTGATGATTTGACTGATGAATTAATGGCATTACAAAACTATTTTGTTAGTGCAGGAAATGAAGTTTACGATCCTGAAATCGAAATTACAGAAACAGATTTTAATATCGTTCCGGCTGGCGATGTTGAAAGCAATCTGGCAGCATATCCTGAAGAGTGGTTCGATGACGTTGTTTACAAAGGAGCCATTGATCCTTCGGGTTACAACTGGCTGGATGGCTGGTCATTGTTAAGTGAATCGGGAAAGATCAGATAAACCAATTAAGTTAAAATTTAAATTGGATTTATGTTATTTGTAGTGGGTTTTATTAAATGCCAATTCATTATAGGAATTAAATATTCAATACTCAATATACAATATTCAATTTTCATTATTTCTGCATATTCGACTTTCTTTTAACTCTTTAAGAATTATTTTCAGTTTATGAACAATCCGCCAGCTAGCGGACTCCACTTTGTGCTTCGCCATAATCTAATGCAGGCAAACTACCACTTCTAATTAATTGACCAGCAATATGAGTTCCTAATTTTGAATTATCAATTTCATCAACAACATTACTTATTCTTATTGTAAAGTCAATAAATCTATCTTCCCTACCTTGCCGGCCGATAGGTAAATCAAATTTTTTCATTTTCTACTTTTTTATTGATTATTGTGTGTTGCTTATTGAGTATTTTTTCTAAATAACATCAATAGTTAATATCGAAATAAATATCACCCACCTTATTCGACATAGAGCCTATAAATTTTTGGCATTTTAAACTTTAGGCACTTCAAACTTGAAAATTATTGATGTTCCTGTCTTAATAAATCATTAACCGTTTTTACAGGATTGAATGTTTCGATTGGTACTTCAACAAAGATAGTATTCCAGTGCGCCATAGCACCATTCCAAAGTCCTGGTAGTTCCTGAGCTTTTAAATCTTTTCCGTCTTTCGATTTTGTTGAAATAAAACCGGTATTTGAGTCACGATATTTTAGTAAATCGAACTGCTCACCTTTATAGTCTTTTGTTGCACAAACCAAATCAACAGGGTTAAAATGGGTAGACGATCTCAATATCTCCTTTTGTTGCTCATCGCCTTGATTTATTTGTGACGATTCCACTATTTGCAAATCAACGTTACCATTGCTTTGCTTAACCCAAAATGGTCCTCCACCGGGTTCACCTTCATTTTTCACCATTCCGCAAACACGAATGGGTCGGTTCAGAACTTCAAGTAAACATTTGGTGCCTGCTTCTGATTCTATCTTTTCATATTTTACACAATCGTGGCAGAGTTCCTGCTTTATGAATTGTTCAATCTCCAACACTGTTTCTTCTGTATAATTTTTCGATTCTAAAATATCGATGAAATTAAAAATTCGTTCCTTGTAAGATAGAAGAACTCCTGCTAAAGCTTTTTTATATTGAACAGTAGTATCTTTTAATTTGTCAGGAACAACATTATCAATGTTTTTAATAAAAATGATTTCCGAATCTAAATCGTTCAAATTTTCAATTAAAGCACCATGCCCTCCCGGACGGAACAATAAAGAGCCATCATCATTTCTGAACAGATTATTCTCCAAATCAACAGCAAGCATATCGGTTGATGGCTTTTGTTGCGAAAAGGATATTTCGAATTTCACACCAAATTGCTCTTCTAAATCCTTTTGGTTTTTTACAAAAAGTTTGTTAAACAATTCCTTATGTTCAGACGAAATAGTAAAATGAATTCTTACTTTATTATCAGCCAACTTTGTATAATTTACGCCTTCAATTAGATGTTCTTCAAACGCCGTTCTGATAATATTTTCGTACTTATGAAATAATAAAACGCCTTTTGGTTTTTGTCCATAATTTAATCCATCGTCGAACAAAAAGAATTTCAAAATTTCTTTGTATCTCCCCTGCCTCATTAAATCTTCAATTTCAAGATTATTAGATTTAATTATAGATTTCAAATCATTATAAAAAGCAAATTGGCTGATGCTTACAAAAAACTTCTTTACATCTTTATCCTGAACCTGATCAATGTTGTCGTACCGATCCTTTGCAATTTCATAGAATTCAAAAAGAAATTTAAACATTCTTGAAGCAGCACCCGAAGCAGGAACAAACTTCAATGTATCGGGTTTTATGTTTTCATATAATTTTACAAAAGCATTAACTTCCTCATCGCAAAGTCTTACAATACCATCATTTACAGTAGCAGGTTTTAAGATATTTAAAAATGGAAATCCTTGATAAAAATTCTGAATCTGGCTTTCAACTTCTTTCGCAGTTAAACCCTTATTTTTTATTTGTTGAATATCTTTTTCAGCAAACATAATTAAACCTATTTTAATAATCATTTAGTTACCTTATCTCTTAAACTTATAACTAAAACTTTGATTTATATAGCCACAAAGACAGAAAGACACCAAGAATCACTAAGTTAATTTACAAAACGTCTTTGTGTATCCCTGCCTGTCCGGCAGACAGGTTTGAGTTTTGGAATCTTTGTGGCATAATCTTAATTCTTTTTTATAAATATAAATGTATGAAATTATATTTACTCCATTTAAAATTTCGTAACTAATCAGTATTAAAACAACCTGAGTTTATTCAATATGCTTCATTTTTGAGTATCACAAAATAATTATTTACCTGCTCGTTCAACAGGCGGCTTTGTCCTGTTAAGGACAACAGTATGGTAGTATAATTAAAATCATTAACAATAAAGTTCTGTAAGAACGAAAGAAAACTATCGCAGCTACGCAGCTTTAAAATTATTATATACAATAATTATCTACCATAATATCATTGCTACGCAATTATTTTCATCAACTGATTAGTTACAAAATTTCAGTTTAAATCTACACTGTATTTTTTTACTAAAATTTTGCAGTTAATTTAAGATTAAACCTTCGCGAAGTTAAATAATTCGGTACAGCATACTGAGAAGCATTTCCTGCCTGGTTATTCACAGTTTTAATCCACGTATAAGAAATAGTGTTATTAATATCGAGTAAGTTGAAAATCTCAAAGCTAATCCACATATCTTCAAAAGCATTTAGCCATTTTGCTTTTTCAAATGTTTTACCTTCACTAATAATAACTTTCGAGAAACCCAAATCAACACGTTTGTATGGCCTCATTCTAAAAACCTGATCATAACGATCTTTTTCCGGCGATGAAAATGGTAGTCGGCTTCCATAATGTAAACTCAGGTTCATTCTGAACGAAGGATTCATTGGCAAATAATCCTGGAAATATAAACTAAAATTCACCAATTGATCTGTCGGGCGCGGATAATATCCGGGTTCAATTCTTTCACCCTCTGAATTATAATAAAAATCACCATCAATATCTTCCTTTGTTTGCATTAATGATAAACTGGCCCAGGATTCAATACCCTGAACAAATTCACCATTAATTTTAAAATCAACTCCGTAAGCGTATCCTTTAGCCATATTTTCGCCCGAATATTCAAGGTGAACATTATCAATCTTATAAGGGATTAAATCATTTAAAATCTTATAATAAAGCTCGGTAGTTAGTTTAAATGGCCGACTCCAGGCATCAAAAACATAATCGTTACCCAAAACAAAATGTATAGATTTTTGCGATTTAATATCAGGATTAACAACACCATCCGGATTTTTCATTTCTTTATAAAACGGCGGCTGATAATAAAACCCTGATGCAAATCTGAAAAGCATATTCTTTTTCCATTCGGGTTTATATGATACCGACATTCGTGGAGTAATAATAAACTCATCATTGAAATCCCAGTAATTAGCACGTACACCAATATTAAAATAAACATCAGCATTGTTAGCTAATTTCTTATTATAAGTATTTTGTATGTACGCAGTAATTCTGTTCGATTGAATTTTGTTTAAAGCCCGGGCAGTTTCGTATAATTCAATGCTTTCACCGGTATATGGTAAGGAAAATCCAGCAGAATCAAGCATTTTCCACTGACTAATATAATCATCAATTTCTTCGTAATTATATTTTGCTCCCCAACGCAATTTATTGTTTGATGAATAATATCCACCTTTAAAAGAAACAGAATAAACATTAGCAGTTAAATAATTGCGGGCATGATTTAAAAAAGTTCCTACACCGATATTCATAATACTATCACCATGTGTATCTGAACCAATTACATTATCTAATTCGTTCAAATAATACTGACCCTGAATATCATACGTTTCTTCCTCATTTGTTTGATATGCCGATATAATCAGTTTTAATACCAGGTTCTCGTTAGGATAATAATTTGTAGTGAAAGCTCCAAGGTAAGTTTCAAACCTATCTACTTCCTTACCATCGTAGTAAATTGTCAGATTTAAAGCTTCATCAATAGTTCCAAAAGATGTTTTCCTGTTTTCAGGTACAAACTTGTAACTGTTTAAAGAATAATAGCCTAAAAAATCAAAATCAAGTGTTCTGTTTACTTTGTAGGTTAAATAAGATTGAAAATCATAAAAATTCGGATTGTAGTCTCCTTTTGTTTCCAACGAATTTAAAACATATTGTGATGTTTTGTAACGGAATCCTGTATTATAAGTGAACTTCCCATTTCTGGAAACATCTTCAAGGTGAGCTGTACCACCAAGTAAACTTAAAGAAACAGCTCCAGAGAATTCAACAGGTTTGTTATATCTTATATCTAAAACTGACGACATTTTATCTCCAAATCGTGATTCAAATCCACCTGAAGAAAAATGAATAGATGAAATCATATCGGAATTCAAAAAACTTAATCCTTCCTGCTGTCCCGAACGAACCAACATTGGCCTATAAATTTCAATATCGTTAACATATACCAAATTCTCATCATAATTTCCTCCCCGTACCGAATATTGAGAACTTAATTCGGAACTTGATGAAACACCCGGCATTGTTTTTATTAGCGATTCAATATTTCCAGAAATATCAGGGTATAAATCAATATGCTTTGCTTCAATTTTTATCAAATTACTCTCAGGTGACAGCTCCCCCACTACCGAAACTTCGCCAATATCGCTCACCGAAACTTCCATAATAATATTATAATTTGAGATGCTGTCAGTTTCAGAGTTTAGTGTAAAACTTTGAGCTACATATCCAATGCACGAAACCTGAATTAATACATTTTTAGCTTTCAGTATCTTCAGAGAATAAGTTCCATCCTTTTCAGAAATAACACCTGTATTATTCGACATATTACGAATATGAGCTGATTCTACGGGCTTACCATCAGGATCAAGCACTTTCCCTGTTAAGGATATTACGTTTTGTGCACCCGATGAAAATGCAAAAAAGAAAATAAATATGTAAATTGTAGCTATTAACCTCATCAATCAACGAATAATTACTATGCTATAAACATCAAAATCAAGAAAATATTTTGCAGTTTTCAAGAAAGTCAAAACTAATTCATTTGGTTTAGATTAAAAAAAATCAATAAATTTATTTGCTAATTAAATCAAATAACAAATTATCATGATTGAACAAAAAGAAATTACATTGCCTTCGTATGGCAGAGGTTATCATATAATATCAAACTTGATTACTAAAGAAATAGATAAACTACCGGAAAAAGGATTACTCAACATTTTTATAAAACATACTTCGGCAGCATTAACCATTAATGAAAATGCAGATCCATCGGTTACTGTAGATTTTGAAAAATTTATGAATCATCTCATCCCTGATGGTGATAACTTGTTTACCCATACTATGGAAGGTCCTGATGATATGGCAGCACATATTAAATCATCAACTTTTGGGCAGTCGCTAACAATCCCAATATCAAATCACAGATTAAATCTTGGCACCTGGCAGGGAATTTATTTATGTGAATTCAGGAATCATGGTGGGAATAGAAAATTGGTTATTACAGTTTATAGCTGATTAATATAATATCATTCAAAATATGTTTTACACAATATTTTATTTTTGGACAGTATTTAAAAAATATCTTACATTTGCTCAACACAATAAATCGTAATAAAAAAACTTATAATGGATATTAGTAAAATTATTTATTATTACGTAATTGCAATTCAAGTTGGCTACCTTAAACGCTTCGGTGGTCTATGATTCTATAAAAAATATTCTCAAACATATATCTTTTTTTTTATAAGTTTTTAAATTTTCATAACTTATAGCTTTTTAAAATCAATTTCAATTTTAAAATAATAAAACCAGTATAATATGCAAAAACTACTATTATTAGGCGACGAAGCTATTGCTCAGGGAGCGTTAGACGGAGGGATATCGGGAATTTATGCTTACCCCGGAACACCATCCACTGAAATTACCGAATATGTTCAGGCTTCTAAATTTGCTAAAGAAAACAACATTCATAGCCAATGGTCGGTAAATGAAAAAACAGCTATGGAGTCAGGTTTAGGTATGTCGTATGCAGGAAAACGTGCTATGGTTTGCATGAAACATGTTGGATTAAATGTTGCAGCTGATGCTTTTGTTAACTCATCAATTACCGGAGTAAATGGTGGATTAATTGTTGTTGCTGCCGATGATCCATCAATGCACTCATCGCAAAACGAACAGGATTCAAGATTTTATGGAAACTTTGCTATGATTCCGATTCTTGAGCCGGCTAATCAGCAAGAGGCATACGAAATGGCTTATCACGGATTTGAGCTATCGGAGAAATTCAAATTACCTGTTATGCTCCGTATAACAACAAGATTAGCACATTCTCGTGCCGGAGTTGAAACACTAAATCAAAAACCACAAAATGATAATTCATTGCCATCAGATTTAAGACAATTTGTATTATTACCTGCAATTGCCCGTAAAAATTACAAATCACTTCTTGCAAATCAGGCAGGGATTGAAGAAGCTTCGGAAGAATCAAAATTCAATACATATATCAATGGTTCAGACAAATCATTAGGTATTATAACCACAGGTATTGCATATAATTACTTAATGGAAAATTTCCAGAATAATGAATTAAATCATCCTGTTTTAAAAATTGGACAATATCCTATTCCACGTAAACAGGTAATGAAAATGGTTAATGAATGTGATAAAATTCTGGTTCTTGAAGAAGGTGCTCCAATTGTTGAAGAAATGCTAAAGGGTTATCAGGAAGCAGGAACTCCTGTTATTGGTCGACTGGATGGAAGTTTACCACGCGATGGTGAATTAAATCCAAATTTAGTGGCAAAAGCATTAGAATTAGAAACTGTTTTAGATAGTACTATTCCGGAAATCGTTAAAAATCGTCCACCATCAATGTGTGTAGGTTGTGGTCATATTGACGCTTACGAAGCCTTAAATATAGCTGTGGCTGAATATGGTGCTGGAAGAGTATTTTCTGATATTGGGTGTTATACATTAGGAGCTTTACCGCCTTACAATGCAATTAATTCTTGTGTTGATATGGGAGCGTCAATTACTATGGCAAAGGGTGCTGCCGATGCCGGTATGATAGCTGCTGTTGCTATTATTGGCGATTCAACTTTTACACACTCCGGAATTACAGGTTTAATTGATTGTGTTACAGAAAACAGTCCTGTTACAATTATTATTTCTGATAATTTTACAACAGGAATGACCGGAGGACAAGACTCTAAAGCACTTGGTAAAATTGAAGATATTTGTAAAGGTGTTGGAGTTGATCCTGATCATATAAAAGTTTTCAGACCTTTGAAAAAAAATATGGACGAAATGGTACAAATAATGAAAGATGAATTAGCTTACAAAGGTGTATCTGTAATTATTCCACGTCGTCAGTGTGTTCAAACAATGAAAAATAAAAAGCTTGCTGAGCAGCTTATTAAGTTAAATCTTAAATAGTGCTTGACAGAAAACAACAATTTCTTCGTTATGCTTGTACAGAAACTAATCATTTACAAATGTAAACTTCTTATTTTCTGTACTTCGCAAACCTCGAACTTGACGCTTTCTGACTAAGCATAAAAATAGTAAGTTTTTTTGCTAACATTAAATAATAACTAAAATAATAATAATATGAAAACAGATATAATATTAGCTGGTGTAGGTGGACAGGGGATTTTATCAATTGCCGCTACCATTGGTATGGCAGCTTTGCATAAGAATCTTTATTTGAAACAAGCCGAAGTTCACGGAATGAGTCAGCGTGGTGGTGCTGTTCAATCGAACATGAGAATATCTGATAAAGAGATAGCTTCTGATCTTATTCCAATGGGTGCTGCAGATATCATTCTTTCTGTTGAACCAATGGAATCATTAAGATATTTACCATATCTTAAAAAAGATGGTTGGCTGGTTACCAATACAACTCCATTCATTAATATTACAAATTATCCGGAAATAGAAGAAGTATTGGCTGAAGTAAAAAAGCAAAAAAACTATGTTGCACTTGATGCTGATAAGATTGCTTCAGAAATTGGATCAAAACGTTCTTCAAA
>JAIORB010000122.1 GCA_021108325.1 Bacteroidales bacterium
TTTGGGTTTTTAGCAGATAAGTCAAGTGTGTTTTGGTCAAGGTCTTTAATGTTTACTGTCCAGGAATTTTCGCTTTCGCCCTTCGACTGGCTCAAGGTGACAGCTTTTTGCAGTTCTATAAATTCGGCTAAGTCTTTTTCGTTTAGAGGGTTTGTTTTACCTAAGTTTCTATTTAAATTGAGTTGGTAAAACCAAGTTTTTTTGGTAGAGCTTCCTTTTTCAAAGAACAACACAACGGTTTTAACTCCTGCACCTGTAAATGTTCCACCCGGTAAATCTAAAACGGTGTGTAGGTTGCAAGAGCTCAATAATTCTTTTCGCAAAGCAATAGAGGCATTATCGGTATTGCTTAAAAAGGTGTTTTTAATTACAACTCCTGCTTTTCCACCTGCTTTAAGTATTTTAATAAAATGCTGTAAAAATAAACTTGCAGTTTCGCCTGTTTTTATTGGGAAATTTTGTTGTACTTCTGCTCTCTCTTTTCCGCCAAATGGTGGATTTGCCAATATTACATCGTAACGGTCTTTTTCTTGTATGTCAGAAAGGTTCTCAGCGAGTGTATTGGTATGGATAATATTCGGAGCTTCTACTCCATGTAATATCATATTCATAATTCCAATAATGTAGGCAAGTGATTTTTTTTCTTTTCCGTAAAAGGTATTTTTCTGTAAAGTCTCGACATCTTTGGTTGAAAGACCATTTCCGGTGGTTGAGCCTGTCGAAACCAAATATTCAAAGGCTTCAACCAAGAAACCTGCAGATCCAACTGCACCATCATAAATTTTGTTTCCAATTTTGGGAGCAACCACTTTTACAATGGTTTTAATTAAAGGGCGTGGGGTGTAATATTCGCCACCATTACGTCCTGCGTTCCCCATGTTTTTAATCTTACCCTCATACAAATGGCTCATTTCGTGCTTTTCAGCGTGAGTTCTAAAACGGAGTTCATCAATACGGTTTACTACTTCTCGTAAATTATAACCGCTTTGTATTCTGTTTTTTAGTTCGCTAAAAATCTCACCAATTTTATATTCAATGGTGTTGGCATTTTCTGCATTAGCTTTAAATTTTTTTAGATATGGAAAAAGCTTTTCGTTTATAAAATCTACAAGGTCATCACCTGTCATTGCGTTATGGTCGATTTCGACAAGCTCAATCACCTTACCGTCTTTTGTTTGTCTTGTTCTTTTCAATTTAGGAGCAGCCCAAGCAGTCCATTGATATTCCTCTTCCAGCAGTTTTGTATATGTCTTTCCTGTCAGTTGTGCGGCCGTTTCTTTATCCTTTTCTAAATCGGCAAGGTATTTTAAAAACAGAATCCACGAAGTCTGCTCTACATAATCTAATTCACTTCCGCATCCTGCATCTTTGTGAAGTATATCATCAATATTTTTAAAAGTTTGTTCGAACATTTATTTAATTTTCTTTATTTAGTTTTTTATTCTGACAATTTCCAATTTATATAATCTTCAATAACAATAGGGCTAACATATGCTTTGGGACTTTGGACTTGTTTGTTAAACAAAACACTTTTTAAAGGAACTGTTTCAACAAGATAGTTTTCAAGCTCTAACAGAGTAATCGTTCCTTTAGATTCGGCAATTTTTGAAATTAAAAAATAAGTAAATAAACCATGTTGTTTTTCCTTATAAGGCAACGAAGATTCAGTTTCGCTGCTAGATGTAAGAACAACCAAATTGCCTGAAATAGCAGAGTTTTTTGGTTTAATTTTCACTCCTCTTGTTGCAACCAGGCCTGAATTTCTGCCTCCTCCTGTAAAACAAGCATCCAGAAAAACGATTGTTTTTTCTGTAGGGGACTCAGTTAATTTAGAGTAAAGTTCTGACAAAGGAATAGCATACTCTAAAGAGTTCCCGGATACATCAACAGGAATAATATATGGTTCTTTTGTTTTCTCGTCAGGCAATCCATGACCTGCATAGTAAAATAGAATATTAGCTTTCCCTTTTGCTAACTTCCCTATTAGATTGATTTGTTCAATTGCTTTTTTCATTTGAATAAACCCTGCATTTTCAAGATAGATAATGTTATCAGCAGGAATTCCTAAAGTTTTTTGACATAATTCCTTAAAAAGCCGGGAATCGTTTATTGCAAAATTTACATTTTGCTCAGAACTTAAGTCTTGTTGAAAAGATTTGTAATCTTCGTTCCCAATAATTAAAGCATAAGTATTTTTACTTGTTTTATTAATTACAGGAATATTTAATTCATTTGAAATTGCTGCAGAGATGTTCGAAACAGGTTTCTGTGCAATATTAAGATCTCCAATTTTATAATACTTAGCAGGACTGATATTACTCATCGAATTTGTAGAAACAATTGAGAAATATTTAGCGATACTTTCTGCTGATTTTCCCGGAATAGAATTCCCGGTATTTATTGAATAGTGTTTAGCAATACTTTCAGATTCATTCTTTTCGAGAGAAATTGAATAATACTTGTTTTCACTTTCCGAATAATTTTGTGCAGTTCCGGTAAACCAAAAACAAAAAAGAACAATTGAATAAATTAGTTTCGTTTTCATCATTTCTTTATTACAGGAATATCACGGAATTGAAGAGTAAATTTATTAGAATAATCAGATATTTGAACGGCCTTTACTATCTTACTATTTACATTTATATTTTCAAAAACATAAGTAATTTTAAATGGAGTGTTATTGATTAAATCAATACCTTCTAAGCCAGTCTCCTTATTATTTCCCCACCTAAAGGACGATGCACTAAATTTTTCTCCATACTCATTAAAAATGAAAGTTTTTCTTGGTATAAAAAACCATTCATAGTCAATACTAGAATTTAAAATAAACGTAACATAAATCGAATTGCCCGAAAGCACACAACTTTCAACTGTCCCATTCATATCCCCATTACTAACAATTGGGATTTTTACATCTTCCTTTGGTAAAACTTCGACTTTGAACTTTACGTTGCCATCCAGACTTCCAGTCTCTGAAATTACATCCCAAACGATTATTTTTGTTCCGTTTCCTGAAACAAAACTACCAACATCTCCAGTTACTTTTTGCAAAGGACCGTTGTACGAATTATCATTTATTGAATAATAAAGGTTTATGTCCATTGACTGGTTAGTTCCTGCATCATTTATTTGATAAGTTACTTTAATTTTATTTCCATCTTGTGTAGAATTAACATTTCCAACCTTTTGTGCTATTACAGAGCTATAAATAACAATCCCTAAAATGAGCAAGTATAATTTTTTCATATGGTTATTGATTTGTTTGGTTAATAATTATTGATGATTCGTAACAGTAATTTTAATCGAATTTAAAATTAACAATATTTTTCAAAAGAATTAAATAAGCTTAAATTAATTTAATTTTACTTAGGTAAGTAGGTAGGTAGTTTTCAGGAAAAAGATTTAAAATATAGATATTATATCGAATAATTCAACCCCTATAGCGTCCCCTGCAAAAAATAAAGCCCTGTAATAAATTGAATTACAGAGCATAGGTGTTTTTTGTAGTAGCCCCACCAGGACTCGAACCTGGATCTACAGTTTAGGAAACTGCTATTCTATCCCTTGAACTATGGGGCCAATACTAGATAAACATTTAACTTTTTTGCAGTTTAGGAAACTGCTATTCCCTGCCTGTCGGCAGGTAAATATCCCTTGAACCCTGCCTGACTACCTTCGGCAGTTAAACCGGTAGGCAGGTATGGAGCCATTTTTTCTGCCACAAAATTAAAGTTTTTAATTACATATACAAAATGCATGTTAGAGGTTGCCTTAAGGCTTTATAACAAAAAAATGTCATCGTTTAATTTTTAATTAGCTAATAAAATTCTTAATTTTAATCAAAATTACCTGAATACAAATACGTTAAAAACTTATGTTATGAAAAAACTCACTCTATTCCTTGTAATTTTGTTTTTTTCAACTTCCGCTTTTTCACAAGATTATATTTATCTGAAAGATAATTCAATAATAGAAGCTGTAGTGCAGGAAGTAAATATAAATATGGTCAAGTATACCAAATATTCCGATCCCGAAGGAGAAGTGTTTGCCATATCGCCTAATGCACTTATAAAAATAGTATTCTCTAATGGATATGTTCGTGATTTTTCGGGAGGATCTAAACCAGCCAAAGTTTCAAGTAACGAAAAAGACAGTTATTTTGCTCTGGGTGCAGGCTTTGGCCGAAGTTATGGAGGTATTGGTATACGAGCACAGGGCAGGTTTGGTAAAAAACAAGGATTTGGAATACATGGCGGTGTGGGATACAACCCTACAAATGCCGGAGGCCTTTGCTTTGGAGTTGGTCTTAAGTTTTTTTATTACCGCTGGTTGTATATTAATGCTCAGGCAGGAATTGTTTCACATGATTCTTATTATGATTGGTATGATGGTTATAGCTACGGCGATCCGATATTTGGACTTAGCATCCTAACAGGTGGTGATTTTATTTTTGGGAAACATGCTGGCTTTAATGTCGCATTAGGCCCTACGATTACCGGCGATGGTATTAAAATGGGCTTCGATCTTGGATTTGTTTTTAAATTCTAAGCGATAAATAAAAAATATTTTAAAAAACTTATGTTATGAAAAAACTCACTCTATTCCTTGTAATTTTGTTTTTTGCAGCTTCCGCTTTTTCACAGGATTATATTTACCTGAAAGATAATTCAATAATAGAAGCTGTAGTGCAGGAAGTAAATATAAATATGGTCAAGTATACCAAATATTCCGATCCCGAAGGAGAGGTGCTTGCCATATCGCCTAATGCGCTTATAAAAATAGTATTCTCTAATGGATATGTCCGTGATTTTTCGGGAGGAGCTTCACCAGCCAAAGTTTCAAGTAGCGAAAAAGACAGTTATTTTGCTCTGGGTGCAGGCTTTGGCCGAAGTTATGGAGGAATAGGGATACGAGCACAGGGCAGGTTTGGTAAAAAACAAGGCTTTGGGCTACATGGAGGAGTCGGATATAATCCGACAAATATCGGAGGTGTCTGCTTTGGGCTTGGAGCTAAGTTTTTTTATTATCGATGGTTATACATTAATGCCCAGGTAGGTACTGTTTATTGGGATTATTGGGTATTGGATCCTTCTGACGACGTTGCTTATGGTGGAATAAGCATTTTAGCTGGCGGTGATTTTTTCTTTGGAGATCATGTAGGACTTAATGTTGCGATTGGCCCGACTATTGTTCCTAATGATGAGCTTACATTGGGTTTTGATCTTGGGTTTATATTTAAATTTTAAGCAGTAAATAAAATATATTTTTAAAAAGTTACATTATGAGAAAAGTAACCCTATTCCTAATAATCCTGTTTTTTGCAGCTTCTGCTTTTTCACAGGATTATATTTACCTTAAAGATAATTCAATAATCGAAGCTGTAGTACAGGAAGTAAATATAAATATGGTTAAATATACCAAATATTCCGATCCCGAAGGAGAGGTATTTGCCATATCGCCTAATGCGCTTATAAAAATAGTATTTTCTAATGGATATGTTCGTGAATTTGTAGAAGGTGCGTCACCCAAAAAAGCAAAAGCTTCAAGTAGCGACAAAGACAGTTATTTTGCTTTGGCCGTAGGTGCTGGCCGAAGTTATGGAGGAATTGGTATAAGAGCACAGGGCCGCTTTGGTAAAAAACTGGGCTTTGGGCTACATGGAGGAGTCGGATATAATCCGACAAATATCGGAGGTGTCTGCTTTGGGCTTGGAGCTAAGTTTTTTTATTATCGATGGTTGTATATTAATGGTCAGGTAGGTATTGTTTCACACGAGGATTTTGGAAACCAGTCGTTTTTTGGAATTAGCATTTTAACCGGTGGTGATTTCTTTTTTGGCGATCACGTAGGCTTGAATGTTGCAATTGGGCCTACTTTTATTCCTGATACACCATATGATGGTGTTAGATTGGGTTTCGATCTTGGATTTGTATTTAAATTCTAAGCTAAATAGAGTATAAAGTATATTTAAAAGCTTGCTGTTAAGTAAGCTTTTTATTTTTTAGCTTCACAAGAAATTCTTGTTTAAGACTTTTTAACAAAAAAAATCACAGATTACAGTTATCTCTTGTAACTTTATCGTCCGTAAATCGTCTGATATAAAATTGTGTAGCTAATTATTTACAAAGTCAATTATGAGAAAATGAGAAAAATTATATTAACTGTTTTTATAAGTTTCTTCGGGATATATTCATTTTCACAATGTATTAAAGGAAAGATTACAAACAACTCGGGCAATCCAATTCCTTATGCAACTATTTATGCAACCGGTATATCTAAAGGAACAACATCGAATATTGAAGGAAATTATAAGCTTGATCTTCCAAAAGGTAATCATAAGATAACAATCCGTTATTTGGGTTATAAAACCAGAGAACTAAACGTAAGCTGTTCTGATAGCACTCAAACAATCGATATAATTCTCGAAGAACAATTATATAAAATTCCGGAGGTAAGAATTTTGGCAAGTGGCGAAGATCCTGCATATTCAATTATGCGCAAAGCAGTTGCTATGAGTTATTATTATTTAAACCAGGTTGAGGAATATAACTGTCGTGTTTATTTGAAAGGTTCAGGGAAATTTGAATCTATTCCACGACTTATGAAAAAGACATTAAAAAAAGAAGGAATTGAAGAAGGCAAGGCGATGGTAATGGAAAATATTTCTGATTTACATTTTGAACTTCCTGATATTATCGAGGAAAATACAATTTCTATGCGGAGTACAATGGATGACAATGAAGTATCTCCAATGGGCTATATTACGATATCTCTTTACAATGATATTGACGGGGTTATATCTCCTTTAAGTCGCGATGCGTTCACATATTATAAATTCCAATTAGATGCATCCTTTTATGATCAGGATTATTTAGTACATAAAATAAAAGTGATTCCCCGACGCCAGGGATATGATTTATATTCAGGTTACATATATATTGTTGAGGGATTTTGGCATTTACATAGTGCAGAACTTCAGTTAGAACAGAAAATGTTTAAAGTAAAATGGAACCAGGTATATAGTCCTGTAAATGATGAGGTGTGGATGCCGATTAGTCACAATTTTGATATTGATGCAGGAGCAATGGGTTTTGAAGTTGTTTTTAAATATATCGCTTCTGTTTCTGACTATAAGGTAAAGCTGAACTCAAATATAGATCATTCATTATATCGGAATATGCTGGCCGAATCAAAAGAATATATTAATGAAATAAATGAACTATCCCGGGGTCAACAAAATGAAATACAAGAATTGGTACAAAAAGAAGATTTATCAAAAAAAGAATCACGTAAGTTAAAGAAATTAGTAAGAAAAGATGTTGAGAAATCGGTGTCCAAAGAAAAGGATTTAGAACTTAAAGACAACAATAACAGTATTGAAGATAGCGCAATGTTGCGGTCTGTTTTTTATTGGGACTCCATAAGGCCAATTCCTCTTACAGTTGATGAGTTTGACAGTTATAAAGATAAAGATTCAATTCAACTAAGAATGGAAACGGATTCTACTTTTAAAGATTCGCTTGAACGTGATGATAAGAGATTTAAATGGAGGAAATTATTAATGGGAGGATCCTATAATTACGATGGTGGTCATCAATTCCGCTACGGAGGTTTGGTTGATCTTGGCCATATTAATTTCAATACAGTTGATGGCTTAAAATACGGAATGGAGTTTAGTTATACTTACCGCAGTGATAGTAGTGGCAAGTATTTCAGAATCCGGCAAAATGCAGATTATGCTTTTGCACGTGAACGAATGACTAGTTATCTTTCAATGTATTATCGATATAATGGTTTAAAAAGAGCATCAGTAAACCTGAGCGGTGGTCGAAAAACCTCTGATTTTGATTCAAAAACCGGAATTACCGAAAATCTGAATATGTTAACGACTCTTTTTATGAAAGAAAATTATTTAAAACTTTATCAAAAAGATTATATAAGCATTGGGCATAATATAGATATTGCTAATGGACTTAATATTTATACAGGGTTTGAATATGCTCAACGGCATGAGCTTGTCAATCATTCAGATTTTTATTTTTACGATCCATTTAAAACTGATTTTACATCAAACATACCGCCAACAGATAATTTTAATACGGATTTAGTAAAAGATCATAATGCTTCGATATTTTCAGTTGATATTAGTTATACGCCTGAGTATTATTACAGAATTCGTGAAGGAGTTAAAAGGATGTCGTATTCGAATTACCCGACATTTAAAATGTCTTATCAAAAAGGGATTAAAAATCTATTCGATAGCGATGTTGATTTTGACAGACTTGAAGTTTCTGTTAGGCAGGGATTGCGTATCAGAAGGATAGGCGGATTTAATTATAAACTTACGGCAGGATCGTTTCTTAACTCAAACGATTTATTCTTTGCCGATTATAAGCATTTTGGAACAAACACTCCGTTTTTAATCGGATCATCAGAAAGAAATATTTTCCGATTACCAGATTATTACGATTATAGTTCTGATAAAAGTTATTTTGAGGGGCATGCAAAATTAGAGAGCGATAGAATACTTTTAAAACGATTACCTGTTCTGAACAAAACCCTTATGCGAGAAGCAATTTATATTAACTATCTGGCAACAACAGGAAATAAACCATATTATGAATTTGGTTATGGGTTAAATCAAATATTTCTGATGTTTAATGTTGAAATTTTTGCAGGCTTCAAAGGAACTGTACATGAATATACAGGAATAAAAATCGGAATACCTTTTGTTGGCAGGAGCGGAACATCAATTACGGTTGGTGGATAGGGTTTTTATAAACAAGCTTTCCCAAAATTTTAAACTTTGGAAAAGTTAGTAAATGAACTAAATTTATAATTATTACACTTCCGAAGTTTTCAAAACTTCGGAAGTCTTTTTTAAAAGACTGACAGATTTTTAACTACAAATTATTAGATGTAATTATAACATTGAACCAGAAACTATAAACTAGAAACAAGTTTCCTGAATCTTTTTATTATTTTTACGGATTCTTGTAAACAGAATTGATTTTTTATGAATACTATAGATCTGGTTTTTGCTATTTTATTATTGTGGAGTGCATACCGTGGATATACCAAAGGATTTATTGTTCAGTTAGCTACATTGGCAGCCTTGCTTTTAGGTATTTTAGGTGCTGTTATGTTTTCTGATATTACCTCCAGTTTAATTATAAAAAACTTTGATATTTCGGGTCAGTATTTGCCAATTATGTCGTTTGCCGTGACTTTTGTTGTTATTGTTATTGCTGTTCATTTATTTGCAAAGATGCTTAACAAGCTGATTGATGCAATTGCACTGGGAATAGTTAATCGTTTGCTTGGCGTATTGTTTTCAGTATTAAAAATAGCATTTATTGTAAGTATTATTTTGGTTCTAATTAATAAGGCCGATAATAAATACAATTTTATTCCTGATGAAACAAAAGATAATTCTTTATTATATAAACCCCTGTCTAATTTTGCTCCGATGATTTTTCCGTATTTGAATTTTGATAAAATCAGGGAAAAATTTGAAGAAGAGCAAGTGATTCCGGGTGTTAATGTGTAAAAAGATATTATATATGCAGTATTATTTGTGTTTAAAGATTTTGGGACTTTACCGAAAATGCCAGTTGAAAATTAAATAAATGTTTAAAAAACTTTTCCAAAGTTTCAAATTTTGGAAAAGTTCATATAAAGAAGATTAGAAAAATGAACTTCGTTGAGGAATTAAAATGGAGAGGTATGTTACATGATATCATGCCGGGTACAGAAGAACAATTGCAAAAAGAAATGACAGCTGCTTATGTAGGTATTGATCCTACAGCAAACTCATTACATATTGGGCATCTGGTTAGTGTTATGATGTTAAAACATTTTCAGGCTGCAGGTCATAAACCATTTGTTTTAGTTGGTGGAGCAACAGGAATGATTGGCGATCCTTCCGGGAAATCGCAAGAAAGAAATTTACTTGACGAAAAAACATTACGATATAATCAGGATTGCCTGAAAAAGCAGTTAGAAAAATTGCTTGATTTTGATTCTAGCTTGAAAAATGGAGCCGAAATGGTAAATAATTACGATTGGATGAAAGAATATTCGTTTCTTGAGTTTATTCGTGATATTGGCAAACATATTACCGTGAATTACATGATAGCCAAAGATTCTGTTAAAAAACGAATTGGCAATGAATCTAAAACGGGAATGTCTTTCACAGAATTTTCATATCAATTGGTTCAGGGAACAGATTTTTATCATTTATATAAATCCAAAAACTGTAAATTACAGATGGGAGGATCCGATCAGTGGGGAAATATTACAACCGGAACGGAATTAATTCGCCGTAAAACGGGAGGAGAAGCATTTGCTTTAACATGTCCTTTAATTACCAAAGCCGATGGTAATAAGTTTGGAAAAACCGAGGAAGGAAATGTGTGGTTAGACCCGGAACTTACTACTCCGTATAAATTTTACCAGTTTTGGCTAAATGTTTCTGATGAGGATGCTGAAAAGTATATCAAGATTTTTACCATGTTATCGAAAGAAGAAATTGATTCTTTAGTTGAAAAACATCGTGAAGAACCGCATTTGAGAACTTTACAACAACGCCTGGCAAAAGAAATGACTGTAATGGTTCATTCTGAAAATGATTATAATACAGCTGTAGCTGCATCAAAAATCTTATTTGGAAAAGCAACAACCGAAGAGTTAAAAAACATTGATGAAAAAACATTTTTATCTGTTTTTGAAGGAGTACCAATGTTTGATATTGAAAAATCAAAAATTGAATCAGGAATTAATGTTTTAGATCTTTTGGCTGAAAAAACTCAAATTTTTCCTTCCAAAGGAGATTTAAGAAGAACCATCAAGGGAGGCGGAGTGAGTATTAATAAAGAAAAAATCCAATCAGAAGAAATATCTCTTGGTTCTGATCGTTTATTGAATGATAAATATATACTGGTTCAAAAAGGAAAGAAAAATTATTTTTTGATCAGAGCGATTTAGTTTTTCGATTAAAATAGAATATAATTATATTCACCCCTAATCCCGAAAGCTTTCGGGACTCTCAAGGGGACACATTTTTTGGTTTAACCAATTTATGTTCTCCCTTAAGGGAGATGCCCGAAGGGCAGAGGGTGAATTAAAGCAGTATTTTTTATTGATAATTTTAAATAATTATGATTAAATGAACGAGCAAACATATAACTTCAATTCTATGGATATTATTCGATTTATGTTTAAGCACAAATGGCCAATTATTATCGTAACATTAGTTGCAGCCATTGCTTCCGTAATTGTTTCAATGACAATAACTCCAAAGTTCAAATCGTTAGTAATACTATTTCCGAAAACACAAGTATCTGTTTCGCATGCACTAACAACGGCAGAGCTGATTGATCCCGACGATCATATCATGAATTTTGGTGATGAAGAAGCAACGGAACAGCTAATTCAAACTTTATACTCAGAAAAAATTCGATTTGCAATCATCGATAAATTTGATCTTTTAAATCACTACAATATTGATTCCGAAGGAGAATATCCAATGACTAAGTTACACGAAGAATTTTCTGATAATATCAGGTTTAAAAAAACAGAATACCAGGCAGTTCAAATTGAAGTTATGGATACTGATCCACAGATGGCCGCTGATATTGCGAACGAAATAGCTTCTTTGCTTGACGAAACTTTAAATAAAATGCAGAACGATGTTGCGGTTGAAATTTTAAAAGTGGTTGAAGGAGAGTATAATCTGTTAATATCTGAAATAGAGCAAATAGAAATCTCATTAAAAGCCTTGGGAAACAAGAAAACCGATCCTAAATATATTTCGTTAAACGAACAGCTTGTGAACGAAAATAAACGCTTTAGCGATTTAAAATCAAAATTGGTTGAGGCGCGAGTAAATGCAAACCAGGATTTACCACGAAAATTTACGGTGGCAAAAGCTTATCCTGCCGAGAAAAAGGCATATCCGGTTCGCTGGTTAATTTGTGCTGTTTCTACAATTTCAGCATTTGTTTTTGCTGTATTAATGATGCTTTTTATCGAGAGATATAAAGATCTTTTGAAATTTAAACAATAAAGCTTTGTCAAAGAATAAAATCCTTTTTTATTCTGTCTCACTCATTTTCATAGCCATTAACATTCTGTTTATAGCTTATGATTTTTATTATATTGCATTCTTACCTGTAATTCTACTTTTTTTATTTACCAGTTTTATATCTTTAGATAAAATTCTTTTAGCTGTTGTCTTTTTCACACCACTTTCTATTCAGTTAGATGATTTACTCCCGGGTATTCCGGTTAATTTATCATTACCAACAGAGCCTTTACTTCTGGGAATTTTTGTTTTGTTTATATTCAAATTGTTGCTGGATGGCAAGTTCGACAAAAAAGTATTATTACACCCTGTTTCAATAGCGATTTATATAAATCTTTTTTGGATTTTCATAACCAGTTTTACCAGTACAATGCCCGGAGTATCTTTTAAGTTTTTATTATCGAGACTGTGGTTTGTGGTAGCTATGTATTTTTTAGCAACCCTGCTTTTTAAGGAATACAAAAACATTGAAAAATTTAACTGGTTTTATATAGTATCTCTTATAATAGTTATTTTTTATACAAACATCAGGTTGTCAGGTTATGGATTAGATAATCAGCATGCATCAAACTGGGTTGTTTGGCCATTTTTTAGCGATCACACATCGTATGGAGCCATGCTTGTAATGTTTCTTTTTCCTTTGTTTTATTTCCTAATAAGGAAAAACAACAATCTGTTTTTAAGAACAAGCACAATTATTGTTTTCATCATTTTTGTTATAGCAATTATTCTTTCATACACACGAGCAGCCTGGTTAAGTTTATTTGCCGGAATAGGATTGTTAATTATTATTAAACTAAAGATTAAGATTAGATATGTTCTCATAGCAGGATTAGGTGTTGTGCTTTTGTTTTTTGCTTTGCAAAATAGAGTACTTGAGGGTTTAGAAAGAAATGAATCAGAATCATCAGGAAAATTTTCAGAGCATATAGAGTCAATGGCTAATATAACCTCCGATGCATCAAACATGGAACGAATTAATCGCTGGAAATGTGCCATTCGGATGTTCAAAGAAAAACCGTTTTGGGGTTGGGGTCCGGGAACATATAAATTTCAGTATGTGCCGTTTCAATTTTCTTACGACAGAACGATTATTAGTACGAATTTCGGTGATCTGGGGAATGCTCATAGTGAGTATTTAGGGCCTTTATCTGAATCCGGGATTATAGGAATGCTATCGTTTATGCTTGTCGTTTTTATGGCTTTTAAAACAGGATACAGGGTTTATCACAATGCCAGGTCTAAAGAGATAAAAGACTTTTCACTTTATATTATTTTGGGTTTATCTACCTATTTTATACACGGGATTTTAAATAACTTTCTCGACACTGACAAAGCATCAGTCCCTGTTTGGGGATTTATAGCTATGCTTGTTGCTTTTGATGTTTATCACAAGGAGAGGAAAGAAAGAAATCCGGATTAAACCCTTTCTTTATTTTAGAATCATATATTTGTTTTAAACTTTCTTTACTATGCCCAGTTTAATTGCTTATAATCAAAGCTTAATTGATTTACTATTACTATTTACGGGATTGGGTATTTCCGGAATGCTGATTTATGTAAACATAATTTCAATTATTGAAAAAGAATATCGTGCATCCGGAATAGCTCTTGTTTTTTCAACCGTATTTTTTGTACCATTTTTGTTTTTGTATTTATATGATTTTCCCTATAAAGACATTGTTTCTGTAAGTCTTTTGGTAATAGTTTATTCAGCAATTATTTTATTATTTCTTCCGATAAGACCAAAAATTAAAAAAGGTTTTCAGATTCCAAAAGAAAAGCATGACGAAAGAAATGTAATGTTTTCGCGTAATGAGCTTAAGCCGGGAACAAAACAATTTGATTCTTATTATTTAAATAATGCCGACAAAAAATATTTAGACGACAAATTCAGAGAAAAACCAGGATTATTATCTCCGGATTCTTCAATGTATCATCCTTTCTCTTTTGCATCGGCACATGCAAACTTAGAAGTTATTGAAGCTTTAAAGCCAATTGTTAATGGACCTGTTGCTGAACAGGAGATAGATATTGAACCTTCGAAAATCAGCAATTATTTAAAAACATGGTCAAAAAAGCTCGGGGCTCATTCTGTTGGAATCACAGAGCTAAAAGATTACCATTTATACTCACATAAAGGACGTGGCGATTTGTATGGTAAGGAGATATCAAACAAGCAAAAATATGCTATTGCTATCACCATAGAAATGAATAATGAAATGATGCAAACGGCACCAAAAGGTTCTGTTATAATGGAATCTACACAACAATATTTAAGTTCAGGTACTATTGCATTACAGTTGGCATATTTTATTCGTAATTTAGGTTATTCTGCACGTGCTCATATTGATGGAAATTACGAACTCATATGTCCGTTGGTTGCTCGTGATGCCGGATTAGGCGAAATAGGAAGAATGGGCTTGTTAATGACTCCAAAGTTAGGACCAAGGATTCGAATAGCGGTCATTACAACTGATATTCCGTTAGTGATTGATAAAAGAAAAGATTTTTCATCGGTAATTGATTTTTGCGGAATTTGTAAAAAATGCGCCGATGTATGTCCGTCGAGTTCAATATCTTTCAATCAGAGAGAAGAAATAAAAGGAGTGCTTCGCTGGAAAATAAATTCTGAAGCTTGTTTTACCTACTGGGGCACAACAGGAACTGATTGTGGACGATGTATGGTTGTTTGCCCGTATTCTCATCCAAATAACTTTATGCATAATTTTATTCGTTGGGGCATTAATAATTCATATATTTTCAGACGATTTGCATTATATATGGACGATTTATTTTATGGTCGAAAACCAAAATCAAGAAAACTCCCATTATGGATAGGTGTTTAATAACACATCTAAAAAAGACAAACTTATTTAAAGTAATTCAAAAAAAAGCAGAACGTTAATTTTGAAAAATTATCTTTGCATGCTTAAAATTAAATAATTCCTCTATTTCTTTTGTATAGAATGCAGGTGTTTTAATGCAAGTATGATTTGTGTTAATGTTTTTAAAAATCTAATAATTTATTTAAATAAATGTTTTAAATCAAAATGAAATCTATGAAAAAGTATTCTGAAAAACTTAGGATTGCACTATGTACGCTGAGTATAGTTTTTTTTACATTCAGCAGCCATGCACAGGAGGAGCAATCTGATCAGGGTAATACCATTAATTATGGTATTAAAGGAGGAGTAACCTTTCATGAATTCACAAATCAACCACCTCACACTGGAGGGAAAATGGGTTTCTCAGCAGGTGTATTTGGTTCGTATGAATTCAGTGACTTAATTGCTTTGCAAATGGAGTTGGGCTATTTTCAACAAGGAGGAACCTATGTGCAGTTTATTGATGATACAAGATTTGGAGTTCCTGAAAGCTATATTTCAAAAAACGTAAAAAATGCTTCAGTAACCTTGCACAATATTTATGTTCCATTACAGGCAAAATTAACAATTTTTTCTCAATCTTACTTGCCCAAATTGCTTATTGGTCCTTATTTAGATGTAAATTTTGCTGCAACTGAAAGTTATCAAAAAACTGGCGAAATAGAAGATGACATTTATGTTACAACAAACGGAGATGCAGTAGTAACGGATCAGTATGAGATGTTTCAGTTTGGAGCGGTAGCAGGAATGGAATTTTATATTCCAACAAATGCAAATTGGAATATGCTTTTGGGTATAAGTTATAAATATGGAATAATGCCGGTAAAAAAATCATACAGTTATATTGATTATTACGCTGTTACTGAAGATTTTAATTCTAACGCATTGTCTATTACATTAGGAATTCAGTTTTAAATAAATAATTAAAAATAAACTATAATTAATAAATTAAATCAATTAGAATTATGAAAAGGAAAATTTTTAAAACCATGATTTTGCTAATTATGTTAGCAGGAGTTTTTTTTACAGCTTGTGAAGACGAATTTACAGAAAAAGATGCACTGGATGCGCAACAAACAATTGATGTTTCAATATATGTGTACGATCCAGCTACAGATTCCAGCTTAGTAAATGCAGCTGTTACAATGGTTAATGGAGGGGAAGCAATTACTATTCAGACTAACGAGCTGGGTATTGCATACTTTACTAAAATTAAAATTGGGGATAATGTTTTAGTACGTATTGAAAAAGAAGGTTATATCAAAAGGTTAACTGACTTTGATATTTCTACGGATAATTATCGTCAGAGCCAATATATGGAGAATATAGCTCTTTATTCTTTAACTCAAAACACAGCAACGATCAAAGGCAAGCTTGAAATAGAAACAGACCTTACTAATGATGAAACAGAATATGCTCCTGAAGGAACAAAAGTTTATGCATATTTAACTTTAGATGGTACTCCGGTAGAATTTATTGCTACTGTTGATGCAAATGGTAAATATGAATTTACAGTTCCTGCGGATTATTATGGAGTTTATTATGAATTGAGATATTCAAGTTTAGAATTGTCACAAACTATTGCTAAAAACGGAAATGAAGGAGATCCTGATTTCCCGGAAACATTACCTAGTATTGTTGATATAAATACCGTCTTTAATTCGTCAGGATATGCTATTAGTATTCCATATGTGCGTTCAGTTTATGCTGTAGTTGATAATAGTGCAACGCATGATGAAACTGCTATTATTTATAATGTTGACGTAAACAGTGATGGAGAAGTTTATGATATTGATTTTAGCGATAATGGCTCAGGTTATACTGACATCTCTGTTGATGTAAACATAGTATCTTTGTTTGGTGGTAGCGGTGCTGTTATTAGTGTTGATGTATCAGGAGGTTATCTATATGATTGGGATGTAAATATAACTGATGGTGGATCCGGTTATCCTACATTTGATTATGCTAACCAGGCTAGTATCGATTCCCCTTATTTACCATCTTATGTATATAATTTGAAATCAGGCGAAATCCGAATAGTAAACGGAGATTATGGTACTGGTGTATATAGAGACGAAGAAATACAATAAAATTAATTTATATGCCAGTCAGCATTTTTGTTAACTGGTATTTCATATAAAAACTGAAATATATTTTTAAATGGCTGTCCTTATGCAATGGCAGCCATTTTTGTTTCATGAAAGAAGTGAAAGAGTTTAAGCTATAAATATATTTGATTAAATAATAAAATATTGAAATTTTCAATTCAGATTGATATGTAAGAAAAAGTATTATACTTTTATACTAAATTTAATCTACTTAAAATGAAAAGAAGACTTTTTTATATTTTTCTGGTTATACTTACATGTAGTTTTAGTGCATTTGGTAATCAAAAAGATACTTTAATAACTTTTTCTTCTGAAACCGAAGCCATTCAAAAAATAAATGAATTAATAGAGCTTTCAGAATCGAATAGAAACCGAAATCCAGAAAAATCAGTTGTTTATGGATTGTATGCAATAAAAATCAGTAAAGAAATTGAAAATTACGAATTGCAGTGTTTAGCAGAATTTTTAACGGGCTTCGCATGCTATATTCAAAATGATTTCGAAAACGCCTTGATTCATCTTGATAATTCACTGGAGTTAAGTAGGTTATACAAGAATAGTGAAAGGGAGGCATTGTCGCTAAACCGCATTGGTAATACATATCAGTTAATGGGCGAATTTGGGAAAGCTTTAAACTTTTATGAAGAGGCAATGACTATAAACAGGGATTTGCAGAACGATCAGGAAATAGCTCGAACATTAACTAACCTGGGAAGTGTTTATAGACTATATGGGAATTATGAATTGGCTATAAATCAACATCTTGAAGCTTTGTCTATCTACGAAGGGCTTCAAAATAACGAAGGAATAGCGTGGTCGGCCTTGAATATTGCACGATTGTTTAAAATGATGAAGAATTATCAAAAAAGCATAAACTATGTAAATCAATCCTTAAATATTTATCAGAAAATAGAAGAAGAACAAGAGATTAGTACAGGCGTTACCTTATGTTATAAAGAATTGGGCAGTATTTATTATGAAATGGGTGATTTAGATTATGCTGTTGAGTACAGTGAAAGGGTATTGGCAAGAAATAAATCAACAGAAAATAAACTTGGTATTGCAAATTCATTAAGTACTCTTGGCATGATATATTTCGATGCCGGAAATTATAAAAAATCGGAAGGATTTTTAATCCAGGCAAAAGAGCTAAAAGATTCATTAAACGATAATACTGAAATATCGTCAATTTTAAGATATTTAGGGAAAATTTATTTAATCGAAGGGAAAACCATAAAAGCCAGAGAATATTTGAATAATAGTCTTGATTTTGCCCAAAACCAAAACCTGAAAGAAGATATTAAAGAAACTTATTTGGCATTATCAGAATTATATAAAAGTAGAAACAATCCATATAAAGCATTTTATTACTATAGGCAATTTACAAACTTGAAGGATAGTCTTAACAATCAGAAAATTAACGAGCTGGAATTGCAATATGAATTTGATAAAGAACAACGACGAATTAAATTTGAGCAACAGCAAAAAGAGGCAGAACAAAAGGCAAAACTTCAAAAACAGAAGATTTTTACATGGGTTTTTGTCAGCGGATTTTTATTTATGATTGTTCTTGCTTATGTTATTTTCAAAAGTTATCAGCGGAAGAAAAAGACAAACATTATTCTTACCAAGCAACACAACCAGATTGCACATCAAAACACAATTATTACGGACAGTATTGAATATGCGAGAAGAATACAATCGGCATTATTTCCTCAGGAAAAATTTCTGAAAAGAGTGTTAGCAGAATATTTTATTTATATGAAACCTAAAAATATTGTCAGTGGTGATTTTTATTGGGTTTCTGAAAAAGATGATAAAATAATAATTGCAGTGTCTGATTGTACCGGACATGGAGTTCCCGGAGCTTTTATGAGTATGCTTGGAATTGCTTTTTTGAATGAAATAGTAAATAAAAGCAAAACCGTTCAAGCCAATTCTGTATTAGATCAATTAAGAAAAGATATTATTGATTCTTTACATCAGGAATATGGGGTAAAAGGTTCTAAAGACGGAATGGATATGGCATTGTGTATAATTGACAGAAAAACACTTAAGATGCAATACGCAGGTGCATATAATTCTGTCTTTGTTGTAAGGGAAAAAGAAGTGCACGAGATAAAAGCAGATAAAATGCCCATTGGAATCCATGCAGTCAAAGTTGATAAAGGGTTTGCAAATCAAGAATTTGAGCTCCGCAAACAAGATATGTTATATTTATTTTCTGATGGATATGTTGATCAATTTGGTGGTGAAAAAGGCCTGAAATTCAAGCAAAAATCGTTTAAAGATTTATTGATTAATATATCTGACAAATCTATGGATAATCAAAAAACAGAAATTGAAAAAACGATGAAGAAATGGCAGGGAGAGCATTCACAACTTGACGATATGATGATTATGGGAGTCAGGATCTAATAGAATAAGGGAGAACTTATTTTCAGAAACGAAAAGACCTCCAAGGTTTTAAAAACCTTGGAGGCCGGATGATTACATGATTAAAAAATTAATGATCTATTTCTTCAATAGCCTCAGAAACGTTTATAGCAAAATCAGCTAATTTTTCACATTCGCAATATAGGTCATTATAAATTATACCGGTTTGATAGTTATACTCTTTTTTCTCTATGCTTTTTAAATGGTCTTTTTTGAGCTTGGTTCTGAACCTGTTTATTCTTTCTTCTAACTCCAGAGCATCAGTAATATTTATATTATTGTATCCGTGGTCCAGATTCTTTTGCATTTCAGTTAAAGCTTTCTGAGCCAATTCCATCATTTGAATAAGGTTTTCATTTAATGATGTTTCAAATAATATTTTTTTATCTCTTTTGCGAACTAATGTTTTAGCCAGGTTGTAGCAACTATCTCCAATACTCTCTAGATCAGTAATAACATTCAACATTGCCGTTATTCTTTTCGAACCTAAAATACTTAATTCGCCTTCAGAAACTTTTGTTAGATAATTTGCAATTTCCTCCTCCATCCTATCACTAATACCTTCGTATTTTTCAACATTGTCGTATAATTTATAAAATTTCTTTTCATTGGTTTCTGAAAACAAACTCACTACATAATTGTACATTTTTTCAATACGCTCGGCAAATACCATAATTTCTCTTTTTGCCTGATGAATAGACATTTCTGCAGTAGATAAAAGGCCTGTGTTAATGTGTTGTAATCTAAATTCTTCAGCGTCATCGCGCATTGGAACCATCTTAGTTACGATTAACTGAATAATCTTAGTGAACCAGATAAAAATAAGTACGTTAGCAATATTAAAAGTTGTGTGAAAAATAGATAATGCTATTGGAATTGCTTGTGGTGAATCATACGGCGACGCTCCTCCTATTTTGACAATAAACCAGTTTATGGCTGATAAAAAAGAAGTAAAAATAAGCGAAACCCAGATTACACCAAGTATATTAAAAATCAAGTGAGCTCTTGCTGCCCGTTTTGCTGAAACATTTGCCACTGCTGCTGCAATATTTGCTGTTACAGCAGTTCCTATATTTTCTCCAAGAACCATTGCTGCGGCTATATCAAATGGTATCCAGCCATTATTACACATTACAAGAGTTAAGGCCATTGTAGCACTTGACGATTGAATAACCATGGTTAAAAAAGTACCTATGGCTAAAAATAACAAGTGAGAAAAAACCCTATGTGATGTATAATCTGATAAAAAAGCCAATATTTCGGGATGGTGCTTTATATCCGGCACTGATCCTTTTAAATAAGCTAATCCTAAAAAAATCATGGCAAAACCAATAATAAACTCGCCCCAGGATTTCTTTTTATTTGTTTTTGAGAATAGTAATGGAAAACCAAGGCCAATCAATGGTAACGAAATAACACTAATGTCAACTTTAAATCCAAGTAAGGAAATTATCCAGGCTGTAACCGTTGTTCCAATATTGGCACCCATAATTACACCAATGGATTCTGTTAGTGAAAGCAAACCTGCATTTACAAAACTCACCATCATAACAGTTGTAGCGGATGATGATTGAATAATGGCGGTAATCATTAATCCGGTAAAAACACCTTTAACGGGATTTGATGTCATTCTGGCAAGAATATTTCTCATTTTATCGCCGGCAACTTTCTGCAAAGCCTCACTCATTAGTTTCATCCCATATAGGAAAAAACCTAACGATCCCAAAAGGGTTAAAAAGTCTATAAAGCCGTATTCCATTTATTCAAGTTTTAGATATTGAGTACAAAACTATAAAAAAGAGCAATTTATCATAACATTAACGTAACATTTAATTAACAATAAGATAACATTACAATAATTATTTATTTGAGAAATCGAGATATAATCATATTTTTGAGAAATATTAAAAAGAAAATTAGATGTTTACGTTCACCGAACTTCAGGAAAAAATAAATGATTCAATATCAAATGAAAAAATTGGACGGGAGCCATTTTCATTATACGATCCTATAAATTATACGCTTGAATCAGGAGGAAAAAGAATAAGGCCTGTTTTAGTTTTAATGGCTTGTAATTTATTCTCTGATAATATAGAAAAAGCAACAAAACCAGCAATAGGATTGGAAATATTTCACAATTTCACCTTGTTGCACGATGATATAATGGATCATGCCGATATTCGCCGAGGCAATCCAACAGTTCATAAGAAATGGAACGAAAATACAGCCATTCTTTCGGGTGATGCAATGTTTATAAAGGCATACGAATACTTTTTAGGATGTGAGTCACCAAATTTTCGGGATATTTTAAAAGTATTTAATAATACAGCGCTTGAAGTTTGCGAGGGTCAACAATACGACATGGAGTTCGAAAACAGGAGTAATGTAACGGAACAGGAATATCTTCGAATGATTGAGTTAAAAACATCGGTTCTTTTAGCTGCTGCATTAAAAATTGGCGCTTTACTTGGCGGTGCTGATAAAAGTGATGCTAATCTTCTTTACGAATTTGGCAGAAATATTGGATTGGGATTTCAGTTACAGGATGACTTACTTGATGTATATGGCGATGCAGCTGTTTTTGGTAAGCAAATAGGTGGTGATATTGTTGCTAATAAAAAAACATTTATGCTTATTAAAGTCAGGGAATTAGCTAAAGGAAAAGATAAAAACCGTTTAAATGATTTATTGCTTTCAAAAGACCTTGGACGTGATATAAAGGTAGATGCAGTAACTGAGATTTATAATAGATTAAATATTCGGAAAATTGTTCAAAATAGAATTAAAGAGTTAAATCATAAAGCTTTGGATTATCTTAACCGCGTTTCTGTTGATGAGTATAAAAAAAGCGAACTTAAAAAGCTCGCAGAAAAATTAATTAAACGAATTAATTAAAATGAATATAACAAGCCTGGTGTAAATACCATTTGGTTTGTTTTGGCAATTACATATTTTACTTCAGCAAAAAACAGGGTTTTATTTCCAATTACAAATTGCATTCCTGCTCCCGCATTTCCCCCTGGCACAAATTTAAATTCGTTAATATTCAACTGTTGGGGATCGCCAACAGAAGGGAAGTGATTGTCTTTAATACTCCATGCTCCGATGTGTGCTCCTGCTAGTAAATATAAATGATAATTGTTTCGTGTCCTGGGATTTAAAATGAAATGTGCATTCAGATTAAAAACATAAACAGTAGTTTTTGATTCTCCTCCAGAAGGGTATGGCTCTGTATTGGGTAGGTATATTTTAAAGTCCGGTACAATTTTAAGTTTTTTATTATAGTTATAACTTGCTCTTAAATCAATTCCAAAAGAGTTATTATAGTATAGTAATCCATCATATTTATACTCTCCACCTGTTGCTAATGCAATTCCTCCTCCAAAATAGTCAAATTGAGCTTTTGCTTTATTACTTAAAATTGCAAATGTTGCAAAAAAGATTAAAACCAGAATTCTTTTCATCAGTATATTTTTTTGTATTTATTCTGTTCTGTTGTTTATTGAATTCAACCTAAAAACTAACATAAATTGCACTTTAGGTGCTTAGCGAATTTTTTAACAAGTTGATAATAAGATTGCTAATTTTGCAGTATCTTATAAAATAAACCGCTTAGCACCTTTTTAAACTAAATTCCTTATTCCTGTAATTATCTTTTGCAAATCAGGTAAATATACTTCTGATAAATGAATTAAAAAAGAGGATATTCATTATTGAATATCCCCGGCAAATTTTATAAAATAAAAAACTATAATTCAAATAAAACACCAAATGTAATTTCAGCCTGATCGTAGTTGCTTAAAATGTACTTAAACTCACTAAAGGCTTTCATCTTGTCGCTAAAATTATAAATTGCACCTGCCCCTACATTTAAGCCGGGTTTTGTTCCGGAAGAAATTGAAGTGCCGGTTACATCCCAGTGTGTATCATATTGTGCAATATTTAAACCACCCAAAGCATAAAATTCAAAATCAGTCATTTCATAGAACTTGTAATGACCGTCAATATCTATAGACCATCTGTTGAAAGTTATATTACCCGGAGTTGCTGGAATAAAGAAAGTAAATGCTGCTGCACCACTTAGGTTTTCCAATAAGAAATCCATTCCGTAAGTACCGTGGACTTTTAAACCAATATTAGGACGATCGGTTCCAATAACCAGGCCCCCGCCAATATTAATAGGTTGTGCATTTGAATTTATTACAAATAAACTGCTTAAAACAATTGTAAAAACAAATAATTTTAATCTTCTCTTTTTCATTTTAGTACTATTTTAATGTTAAACAAAGTTTAATTTTCAATCAGAACACAAATATCGTGCTACAAAATAAATAACGAAATTATTAAAAAAATGGTATCGATGTATCCAAAAAGTAATTAAATCGTATAAAAAATGTAAATTTGTAAAAAAGGCTTTTATTTACTTCAAAAATCAACAGAATGTCAAAGAATTCAGGAAAAATTATTCAGATAATAGGTCCGGTAGTTGATGTAAGCTTTGAAAAAACGGGTACAGACCTTCCAAACATTCATGATGCATTGGAAATAAAACGAGACGATGGTTCTCTTCTTGTAGTTGAATGTCAACAACATATTGGAGAAAATACAGTGCGCTGTATTGCGATGGATTCAAGTGATGGATTACGGCGCGGGATGGATGTTGTTGTTACAGGAACGCCTATTAAAGTTCCTGTTGGAGAACAAGTTCGTGGTCGATTAATAAATGTTATTGGAGATCCTATAGATGGAATAGGAAACCTCGATAAAAAGGGAGGATACGAAATTCATAATCAGCCGCCTGAATACGTTAACTTAACAACTGAAAAAGAGGTTTTATTTACAGGAATAAAAGTTATTGATTTAATTGAACCCTATTCAAAAGGAGGAAAGATTGGTTTGTTTGGTGGTGCCGGAGTAGGCAAAACTGTTTTAATAATGGAGATGATTAATAATGTAGCAAAATCATATTCAGGAACAACAGTTTTTGCAGGTGTAGGTGAACGTACTCGTGAAGGAAATGATTTATTACGTGAGATGATTGAATCAGGAGTAATAAAATATGGTAAAGAGTTTGAAAAAAGCATGGAAGCTGGTGGTTGGGATTTGTCGAAAATAGATTATGAAGAATTAAAAAAATCTCAGGCAAGCCTGGTTTTTGGACAAATGAACGAACCTCCCGGAGCGCGTGCAACGGTTGCTTTAACAGGATTGACATTAGCAGAATCTTTTCGCGATGGAGATAAATCCTCAGGAAAAGGAAATGACATTTTATTTTTTATTGATAATATTTTCCGGTTTACACAGGCAGGATCTGAGGTATCTGCATTGCTTGGGCGGATGCCTTCTGCAGTAGGTTATCAGCCAACATTAGCAACAGAGATGGGATTGATGCAGGAACGTATTACTTCTACAAAACATGGATCGATTACGTCTGTTCAGGCAGTTTATGTTCCTGCCGATGATTTAACAGACCCTGCTCCTGCAACAACGTTTTCACACTTAGATGCCACTACGGTATTAAGCCGTAAAATTTCGGAGCTTGGAATTTATCCTGCTGTTGATCCTCTCGATTCTACTTCTAGAATACTTACTCCTGAAGTTATTGGAGAAGAACATTACAGAACAGCACAAAATGTTAAAGAAATTTTACAACGATATAAAGAATTACAAGATATTATTGCTATTCTGGGAATGGACGAACTTTCCGAAGAGGATAAATTAGTTGTTCACAGAGCAAGAAGAGTTCAACGATTTTTATCGCAACCCTTCCATGTTGCTGAAGCTTTTACAGGATTAAAAGGAGAGCTTGTAAGCATTGAAGACACGATTAAAGGATTTAATATGATTCTAAATGGTGAGGTTGACCAATATCCGGAAGCTGCTTTTCAGTTAGTTGGAGCTATTGAACAGGCAATTGAAAAAGGTGAAAAAATGCTTGCTGAAGCCAGGAAAAAGAAATAACTTACATTTTTAATTGAGATTTTTGGATTATGTATTTGGAGATAATAACACCAGATAAAAAAGTTTATTCAGGGAAGGTAACTTCAGTGCAAGTTCCCGGGAGTAAAGGTTCTTTTGCTGTGCTTGAATATCATGCTCCGATTATTTCAACACTTGAACAAGGGAAAGTGAAAATTGTAGAAAAAGGAACAGAATCTTTCTTTGAAATAAGCGGGGGTGTAATTGAGGTTAAAGATAATATTATAATTATTCTTGCTGAATCGATAAAAATATAGTTTTTATAAGGCATGAGATTAATAATACTTAGCATATTCACATTTTCATTTTTATTTCTTGAGGCTCAGGAAAAAATAACATTTTATGCCGAAGATGGGTTAAAAATAACTGCTGACTTATACGAAACAAACCCTGAGAATCCATACATTTTACTTTTTCATCAGGCAGGATCCAGTCGTGGAGAATATCGACAAATTGCAAATAAGATATTAAAATTTGGTTATAACTGTTTAGCAGTTGATCTACGTGCCGGGGGCGAGGTAAATTATATTCAAAATCATACTGCCTTGCTTGCCGTTCAGCAAGGATATTCGGTTGATTACCTGAGTTCGCAAAAAGACATTGAAGCAGCTATAAAATGGGTAAAAGAACGAAGCAAAGAACCAGTTGTATTATTCGGAAGTTCTTTTTCTGCTTCGCTAAGCTTGTTGGTTGCAAAAAACAATCCTGATGTAAATGCAGTAATAGTATTTAGTCCGGGAGAATTTTTTGCCCCCGGATTAACAATACAGTCTGAAGTTAAAGATTTTGAAAAACCGGTTTTTGCAGCATCTTCGCAAAGAGAAAATCCATATGTAAACGAATTGTTAAGCTTTGTTCCTCCCTCAAATAAAACAATATTTGCACCTAAAAATGGTGGAGAACACGGCGCAAAATCATTATGGAAAAGTAATCCAAACAGTAACGAATATTGGCTTGCATTAACAATGTTTTTCAGCAAAATAAAAAAGGAGAAGGCGAGAAGAGTTTGAAAAACATGAGCTAATAGTTATATTATTGAACAGTTTTTACTGACCCTTCGTATTCATCATAAAAAAATTCAGAATAAATAATAACGATCAATCTTATTTAGGCATTGATAAATTGACACTCACTCACTTGACACTTTGTACTTAATGAATAAAATAAAATTCTTAATTATCCGATTCAGCTCAATTGGCGATATTGTTCTTACTACTCCGGCAGTTAGGAATTTAAAACAGCAAGTTGAAGGTGCTGAAATACATTACTTAACAAAGCCTCAGTTCAAGTCAATTATAGAAAATAACCCTTATGTTGATAAAGTACACACCTTAAAAAGTTCATTTAAAGATACGATTCATGAACTGAAGTACGAGCATTTCGACTATGTAATTGATCTACACAGAAACATAAGAACAGCACGGTTTAAAAATCAACTTAAAATAATTTCCTTTTCATTTGATAAACTGAACAAAGAAAAGTGGTTGCTGGTAAATTTAAAAATAAACAAATTGCCGGATATTCACATCGTTGATCGATATTTTGATACTTTAAAAGTTTTTAATGTAAAAAATGACCAAAAAGGGCTGGATTATTTTATACCAAAAAACGATGAAGTTGATGTAAAATCAATTTCTGAAAATCTGAAAGATGGTTATGTTGGGGTTGTTATAGGAGCTTATCATAACACAAAAAAATTAACAAAAGAAAAAATAATTTCGATTTGCACACAGATTGATAAACCAATTCTTTTATTAGGGGGACCTGAGAATAAAGAAGAGGGAGAAGAAATAAAAAATGTAATAGGTGAGAATATATATAATACTTGCGGAAACTTCAATATAAATCAGTCGGCATCCTTAGTTAAACAGGCTAAAGTAATACTTACACCAGACACAGGTTTAATGCACATTGCCAGTGCGTTTAAGAAAAAAATTATTTCGGTTTGGGGGAATACAGTTCCGGAATTTGGTATGTATCCGTATATGCCACATCCTGATTCGAAAATTATGGAAATAAAAGATTTAAAATGCAGACCGTGTACAAAAATAGGGTTCACCGAATGTCCCAAAAAGCACTTTAAATGTATTAATGATTTGGATGAGGATTATATTGTAAAAAGGATATTGGAATTGTATTAATGGAATCTTTTCCAAAGTTTTCAAACTTTGGAAAAGCTAATAATAACAATTGTATTTAAAATTGTTGCCTATGGAAATTTTAGAACCTGGGTATTATTATCATATATTTAATCATGCTAATGGCAGTGAAAATCTATTTAAAAGTGAAGAAAATTATCATTATTTTTTAAAGAGATATAATTATTACATAACTCCAATAGCAGAAACTTATGCTTATTGTTTAATGCCTAATCACTTTCATTTTTTATTACGAATAAAAGAAGAGAATAATATTATAGAATCTTTTCCAAAGTTTCAAACTTTGGAAAAGATGAAAAGGAATAATTATTTCAGTAAACAGTTTTCAAATTTTTTTAGCTCCTACACTCAGGCATTTAATAAACAGCACAATAGAAAAGGAAGTTTGTTTATAAAGAATTTTCAACGCAAGAAAATTTCTTCTGAACAATACTTGAAACAAGCGATTGTTTATATTCATTTAAATCCTGTACATCATGAGTTTGTTAAAAGTCCTAAAGAATGGAAATATTCATCATACAATGCTTTTGTTAGCACACAAACAAGCTCAATAAAAAAGAACGAAGTGGTAAATTTATTTGATGATTTACGAAATTTCAGAGATCACCATAAAACTAAAACAGCAGAAATATATGCGTCAAAAATGGAGATGGATTACTAATAGCAGGAACTTTTCCAAAGTTTTAAACTTTGGAAAAGCTATAGAGTAGCATTTTAAAAACTATATCTAAATCGCATAAACAACATCGTCATTTTATCGTATTGCCCGCCAAATTTACCTTCGAATCGTTGGCCATATAAAGCAAATTCAAAATTATCACTAACAGAATATACCAGCGATGGCATTAGAAAATAGCCATGTCCTAAAGAAGGGAAGTACATTGCAGCTATGGTTCCACTTAACAAAGGATGAATAGGATAAGATATTTGTCCAAACCAAGAAAACTTACTATATGATGTTGCTTTTACTGAAAGTGGCATAAAATAAAAATCGCTAAAACTATTAAGATTTAGTTTATCGAAATATCCATTGTAATTACCTTCAATAGAAACATTTAATGAATTATCAAACATGTAGTTTAATCCAATTGATGTAATTACTATTCCTAAAGAATCTGAAAAATTCTCCTGTGGGTGGAAATAACTTATTTCGCCTGTAAATCCAAAATCTTTTATACTTCCTGACCAACCGGTTCCGATTACATAATCAGTTGTATCAATTATTCCACCAAGAAATTGAATATCATAACTCCATTTATTAAACCGATATAATCCGGCAGCGGTTATATTATTGTCTTTATCTATTTTAACAGCAACATCGGCAACAGAAGTATAGCTTGGATAGTACTGAATTCTTAAAGCATCACTTCCGGGGCGTTCTTCATAATCAAAATCATAAAACGAATATGAATTAAAAATGTCATTTGGATTCCATGCAAAAGTTTGTCCCCAGTTAATTCTCTGTCGGCCCAGGGTTACAACCCAATTGTTGCTGTTATATTCCAGATATAATCTATCGAAAGTTGTTGTGAGTATGGATGATTGATTTGAGTATATATTGTTAGTTAAAAAATTCATATATCCATTATCAACAGCAATTATTGAATCATAGTCCGGTGTAGCCTTCACAATATCGCCATACATTAACCGATTTCGCATGTCAGCAGTAAATGTAAAATTGTTATTTATATACCAACGATAATTAATTCGATTATGAATCAAATTATCTACAGCCCAAACAGAATCAATATCATTGAAAATAACCGTATTCATGTATTTAACATAACCATTTAGTGTCATGTTTGAAAAAATAGATTCCTGACTTTTAGCGTTTAGAGCAAAAAAGAATAGTAGAATATATATTGTTATTTTTTTCACAATTTAGAATTATCAAGGCGTTATAAATATTTAACCACAAAGAGCACAAACCTGCCTGCCGCAGGCAGGAAAGGTACAAAGTTTACAAAGAGTCTTCATAGTGTACTTTGTGTAATTCATAGTGTATATTGTGGTTATAATCTTTAGGCATTTATACAGATATTTATATCTTTAATCTTGTGTCTTTTTAATTCTTCTTTCATCAGAAACCACACGACCATCTTCAATAGTAATAACTCTGCGAGCTTTGTTTACAACTCGCTGGTCGTGTGTTGAAAATATAAATGTTATATTTTCCTCTTTATTAAGTGTTTCCATTATGTCAAGTAATGTTTCTGTTGATTTAGAATCCAGGTTTGCAGTAGGTTCATCTGCTAAAATAAACTTAGGTTTAGAAGCCAATGCTCTTGCAACAGCAACCCTTTGTTGTTGTCCGCCTGATAATTTCGAAGGCCGACTGTTTGCTCTATCTGCAATTCCTACAGCAGATAATAGCTCCATAGCACGCTCGCTTCTTTCTGCTCGTTTTTTGCCTTGCAGTTCCATTATAAACTCTACATTTTCCTTTGCAGTTAATACAGGAATAAGATTATAAGCCTGAAATACAAAACCGATATTCCGCAATCTGAAATCGATTAGTTTTGATGAGCTAAACTCTTTAATATTTTTGTCATTAACAATAATATCTCCTTCTGTTGGATTGTCTAATCCTCCAATCATATTTAACAAGGTGGTTTTCCCTGAACCTGACGGACCGACAATTGCCGCAAATTCGCCTTGTTCAAATGATAAATCAACATTATTAACAGCTTTTACCTGAATCTCTGAATCATTATATATTTTAACGAGATTTTTTAATTCTAATACTTTCATATTTTTAGCTTTTTGCTCTTTGCTTTTTGCTAAAACAAAGAGTTATGTTATTATTATTTCTTTTTTTCTAATGGCTAAAGGCCAACAGCTAAAGGCCAAACTATTCAATTCTTATTGCTTCTGCAGGATTTAGCTTAATAGCTTTCCGTGCAGGATAAATTGAAGATAAAATCCCTGTTAATATTACCAGAATTGTTACCACAATTACCGAATTAATTCCAATTTCAGGATATACCATTGTATCAAAACCAGCTGAACTTAAACCTTCTGCCCACAACGATAGATCCACTCCTGTATTACTTGTGATTATCGTTAATACTACTGCAAATGCAATTCCAACAACTCCTCCAACTAATGAAAGAAAAATGGTTTCCAGCACAATCATTGTGAATACTCTTAATCTGTTCATCCCAACAGCCATAAGCATCCCTAATTCTTTAACTCGCTCAAGTATAACCATTAACATGGTGTTAACTATACCAAAACCTAAAGCTAATAATATGATTACAACAAAAATGTACATCATAAAACTCATGCTTTCGTTCAGCATTTTCATTTCAGGCATTAGTTCTGTCCAGGTCATTATTTGAAGATTGGGATATTCAGCTCTTAACTGATCAGCCATTTCGTTTTCAATATTATTTTCGTTCATCAAAACAGCCATTTCATGAGCTACATTATCATCAATTTTAATAAGGTTTTGAAGATCTTCCATTCTTACAAAAGCTCTCATTTCGTCGTATGTAGAATTTGCTGTTTTAAATATTCCAGCCACTCTAAATGCTCCTCCTGAAAGTGTCCCATCCATTTCGGTTACAGTAACAACAATCTTTGATCGAACCTTAACTTTTAATTTCTTAGCTAGTTTTTCTCCAATAACTATCGGATTTCTTTTTACTCCTTCGAAATATGCTCCATCAATAATTTTAGTGTGCAAGTTTGTTACCTTTTGTTCATTTTCTGGATCAATACCCACCATTTGTACTCCCGAACCTGTTTCGGCTGATGAGATCATACATGTTGCAATAAGTCTTGTTGAAACACCTGCAACATTTGGATTCTTTTCAATATTTTCTTTTATGGAATTTACCTCTGTAATATAATCGTTTACTTCGTTTGTTTGTAAATAATCGGCTTGGTGTAGCTGAATATGTGACACTTCTGTTTTAATCACATTATCAACACGTTGATTAACCCAACCAAGCATAAATGCGATTGTATAGACTCCTGCAAAAACGCCCAAAGCAATAGCTGAAATTATTACCAAACTTCTGGTTTTGCTTCTCCATACATTTCGCCATGATACTGACCAAATCATAATTTTTTATTTTAAATTGTTAACAATAAATCTGATATTCATATTTAATTCTGTCTTAATACTAGATACTAAAATCTAATAATCTACTATTCTAAGCTCGTAAAGCCTTTGTAACTTTAAGATTTCTGACTTTAAATATCGGGTAAAGGGATATTATTACTGTAATAATAAATATTGTTATTACCTGATTAACAAATACACTTGGCGCCGTTCCGAAAAACATATAAGGTTCAAATCCGAATTGCAGGTATGCTTCAGCAAGCTCTTCGGGTAATTGAACCGGATTACCGACAAGGAAAAGAATAACAGGAACGCTTCCTATAAAACCAGTAATAACGCCAACGAATCCAATAAGAATTGTTTCATAAAAAAGAATTATTGCCAGCTTAAACTTTTGCATTCCGACAGCTACCATTACACCTAATTCCCTTTTTCGTTCTGCAACCA
>JAIORB010000078.1 GCA_021108325.1 Bacteroidales bacterium
AAGGCTTTAGATATTCTCGCAGAAATGCCTGAAAACGAATCTAAAAAGGCTCTTGAGGAACTTGTTGAATATGTGGTGATAAGAAAAAAATAAATAATTTGGATTTATAATATTTTTATTGTTCATCAGGCAGGCCTGATGATTGAAATCAACACTCAAGCTTGTCTGCCGTTAGGTAGAAATGAGTATTAAACTGCAACAAAAACATCCGAAGTTTTTAAAACTTCGGATGTTTAATTATTTGTAAAAATTCCATTTAATGCTCAATTAATACCTGTTCGCTGTATTTCTCTCCTTTATAAATCACCTGTAACAGGTACAGCCCGTGTGACAGATTGCTTGTGTTAATTATAAATGTTTTTTGATGCGAATTGCCAGTGTAAACAGGTATAGACCTGTTATCGAATAATTTGATATGCATACTATTATTATTGCCTGGTTCAAAATTGTCATCCAGTATTTCTACTTCGATATAATCATTTGCAGGATTTGGAGAAACTAAAAGTATCGGTTCTTCAACAGAGCGAGGAACCAATCCACCACCACCGCTACTTTTTACTACAATATTTTTCATTAAATTTTGTGAACCACAGCCATTTATTGTTGTTAAATAAAGATAAAATGTACCTAATTTCCCTTTGGTTTCAATTTCATACGACTGTGTTGTATTCGGGAAATATGAAAAAGCATACGAAGATGAAGAAATAGTCCATAAATAAGAATCTATTGGACAATTATAATAAGCGCTTGCAGTATATGTTGCAGATGAATACTTAGCCAATTCAGTAAGGCCTAATATTTGTGCAGCAGGTTTGCCTACCCAAATATTTTTTCCAACAGTAACATCGCCGCAACCTGCACCTGAAATTACAGCCTGTACCCAACCAGAACCCTTTGTAGTAGAACTTACTGCTTTTACAGTATAAGAGTTTGTTCCCTGTCCGCTTACATAGGTTAGGTTACTGCTTTTTGTCCATGTTACTGAACTGCCGGATGGGCGATTGTGTAATGTAAATGCGCTGTTTGATGTGCAGACTGTGGTGGGGCCAGAGATGTAAGTATAAACCATATAACAAACAGCACAGTCAACATGAGCTGAATTAACCGATATACGCATATATCCATTTTCTCCCCATGAGCTCCCCCAAGAATTACGTAAAATCCAATAATCTCCTTCCGTAGCATCATGCCCCCAACCTACCAAAGCAATAGCATGATTGGTTATTGCATTATAACAAGGACTTGTATTACAAGTATTATAATTATCTGAGAAAATACCACCTGAATAATCCTGGAATAATGTAGTTACATAAACTGCTGCATCAACAACACCATAAGTCATAATTGCTGTTTTAATAGCATCTACATCAGAACATGTTACTCTATGCCAAGATTTAAATTGTGTTTTTGGAGCCGATCCAGTAGATGAAGGACAATTCTGGTTGTCAGCATCAGAATAAGGAAAATATGATTCATCAATAATCCCGATATCTACTAATGCTTGTAATTCGTAATAATCATAATCAGCACCACCACATCCGCCAAAATGGCTGCTATATTGAAACATTGATCCTAAACACCATGCAATATATGATTCAGAAAAGTCTGCTACATTACCGTCATAATTTCCTGTAATATAGTTATATGTGCCTTCAGCACAGGCAGCAGCCCCAAATGCATAACAAGAACCGCAACTTCCTTGGTCATGAACTGGACCAATATAAGAATGACCATCCTTATCTCTCCAGTCAAACGATGTTGGAAGGTTTTTTGCTACTTTTAAATTTGTATCTTCTTTTGCTATCTCATACAAAATAGAAGCCGACTTTCCTTCTGTCAAAATTAATGACTCACCATTAATTTCCATAAGTTCTAACAGGAGTATCCTTTCTTTAACTCCTTTTGTGACTCGTACACAAACAGGTCGTTCAAGAGTGTATCCATCTTTTTTAATGACTTCGGTTTCAATATCAAAACCTAATTTTGCAGCGTAAGAAAACTCTTTTGCTACTTTCCCTTTATAAAAATCCCAAGCATTAACCCTTTTCCCATTTGGAAGAATACAAATGCCTATTTCATCACCATCTTTTTCAGGAGTTATCTCATACTTGTATCCTAACATTTTACAGTATTTTGCGGCAGGATTTACAAAGCCCTTCTGACCGAAAATGTTAGTAAGATGTAGGATAAATAAAACAAGTGTTAGAAATGTAATTTTTCTCATAATACTATAATTTTTAATGATTAAGATTTTTTGTTTTTAGGGAAAAACATTAATTATTCACAATAATCTTCCGGATCTAAATCCAAATCAGGGAATTCAAATACTACTGGGGTACATGTCCTTTGTATAATTTCATTTCTATAACATAGAAATTCATCGTTTATATGAATATTGTTTCTTTCTGTCCAATTTTTTGAAGGATTTTTTCCATCGTGTATAGTAATAAAATTGCAGGTATCTTTCCAATTTGGAAATAAATAATTATTTATGTTTTCAAGATTATCAGGTGTAAAATTAAATTTGATTTCTTGGGGATCGTTAGGACAATTATTGGAAGTTGAAGGCGCATTTGAGATTGATATTATTATAGCTTTACCGGAAATTACTTTATAATCACATTCTCCTCCTTTTTTATCTTCTTCACAACTAAAAGCCATAAAAACAATTATTCCGCACAGGAATAAAATTTTACTTAAGTTTTTCATAATGGTTTAAAATTTAGGGTTTATAAATTTATTTTCAATATAAACATGACGTTAATTTGGTTAATGTTAAAATTATGATCTGTTTTCCCAATTTCATTTATTATTAATATAATGAGTAGTATCTGTTGATGAATTAAAAGTAATAGGAAATTCAGCATAGATTAATAATTCCCCCTTTTTGATAACAAGCTGATACTGTCCGTATTCCAAAGGCCCTATTTTGTAGTTCAAATCATAGGGACATATGCAATCACAGCCATGTTCTTCTTCATCCTCTATAACAATAAGTTTGGTACTATCGATTTTGGCATTTGCTATTAATTTGCCTGGACAACAATTAAATAATGCATTTACATGTTTTACTGATAAATAATTTTCATCTACTGTTTTGTATTCGATGTATTCATCAGTAGAAGATTTGTTTGATGTACTTTTACAGCCATCATAGGAAAAATCTTTCACATGAAAAATTTTATTATCTACATTATCTTTCTCACAGCTAAAAGCCGTAAAAACGATTACTCCGCACAGGAATAAAATTTTACTTAAGTTTTTCATAAATTTAAATTTTTAGGCAGGAATCATTTAGAATTAAGCCAATTAAAAAAATCAGTAAGACTTTTCTCGTTTATTCTTAATTTATTCTCAGTACTATATTCTTCAATCATTGACGCTAATTCTGCAGAGTACTTCTTTAATTTACTAATATTTTTAATCTCGTAAAGCTCTTTACTCGATTGTTTTAAATAAAACTTGTTTGGATTTTTCTCAAAACGTCCAGGTTTTGATTCTTTATATATTTTGGGTTCTTCTTGTTCTAAAAAGCTTACCCTTTTCTTACAAAGTAAATCATAGTTGCCTTTTGCTAAGCAAATAAAATAGCCAGGTTTGTTTTGTTCATTATCAGAAGGATACGATAATTGAACTAAATTATAATCACCTAATTTGATTCCGGAAAATGAATCTTCATAAACAAGGATAAGTACATTATCCCTGTATATAAATTCGATTTCATCACTATACATATTATATCTTAGCTTACCTACAATATTTTTGTCCTTTTCGAATTTGATTGTACCCTCAGTAAAATCTTTATACAAATAAGGGTCTCCTTCAATATTTTTATAAGACATTATAGTTTCTGCACCAATTTTATTAGTAACGAAGTCGTTATAATAAGCTTCCAGTTGATATTCAATTAAATTAGCATTTGAAGCATCAATTTGAGATTTAACAGTAATTGATGAAAAAGCAGCAATAATAAAAATAATTACATTTTTTAAATTCATAACATTACGTTTTAGTTAAAAATTAAAATCAATTGAAAAGAGATATTAGAAATATAAATAATATAAAACACATATTGTAAGTTAAACTATGAATAGATGAAAAAACATTACAAACAACATAATTTGGTATACCAATTATGCTCTGATCGGAAAGTTTAAAGATTATGTTTTTTAGTAAATACTTTTTCCTTCTTCAATCAAACCCAGCTCTTTCAGTTTTTCTTCTGAAGGAAAACCTTCGTTATTCCAACCACGGATTGCATAATATTTATCTAATAAAGGCTCAAGATTAACTTTTATTCCTTTTGAATGACCTGATTCGAAAGCTTCATTAAGCAATCGTGGGGGTAAAGTATCGTCTTTTCTGGTAAGTCCTTCACGCAAATTGAATAATTTTTCCAGATTCCAGATTCTTTCGCCAATTTTCAACAATTCTTTTGAATCTATTTTTACACCTGTAACAGCAGACATCATATTTGAATAATGTGTAGGATTTAAAGCAAAGCTTGTAAAAATACAGACACCCATTGAATCAATTGTAGCAATTAAATCCTGGAATAATTTTGCAAGTCCGGGCTTTCCCTTTTCCGAGAACCTGTCAATTTCAAAAGGAGTAGATAAAGCTTCTGTTGAAACTAAATATGCTTTTAAGTGACAGCCACCACGATTACTTGTGGAAAGCGAAATGCTCATACCATAAAATCCTCTTGGATCATAAGCAGGTAATTCAAGTCCTTTTACATGCATTGCAAGTTCGGGATGTCCAAATTTTTGCGCAAGCCTTAAACTTCCCATGGCAATTAACTCACCAAAACCTTCACATTTTCCTGCAAGCTCAGTTAATTTAAGCATAGCATCAGCATCACCAAATTTTAAATCACGACCAAGGTCTTTTCTGATTAATTCATAAGTCTGCTCGTCGAAATATCCTTTTTCGGAAAGCTCCATAGCACAGGCAATGGTACTTCCTGCAGAAATAGTATCAATACCATACTCATTACAATTGTAATTGGCATGTGTTATTTTTTCCAGATCATGAATAAAACATGCTGCACCTAATGACCATACAGTTTCAAATTCTGGACCTTTCCCTTCTCTTTCAGGAGTTCTGGTTAAATGCGCACAACCGATAGGACAGGCCTTGCATGGTTGGCTTCTTACATAGTATAATTCTTTTATTGTTTCGCCCGATATAGATTCTGCATTGGCGAAATATCCTTCCTGAAAGTTTTTAGTCGGGAAGCCACCTCGATTATTTATTGTATTAACAAGCGCAGGTGTTCCGTATTCTTTTAAAGCATTTTTGGTTAAAGGAGCTTCACCTATAAAAGTTTGCCACTCTTTTTTAGCATCTTTCAGCGTTTCTTCATCATTATAAGGTGTGTTTTTTGAACCACTGACCACAATTGCTTTCAGATTTTTTGAACCCATTACAGCACCAACGCCCGTTCTTCCCGAATGATGTCCTTTCTCGTTTACAATTGAAGAAATTAATGAGCCTTTTTCACCGGCAGGTCCAATACATGCAACACCTGCTTTAGGATCCGTTTCTTCAAGTAATATATCAGTTGTAACATCAGTGGTTTTGCCCCAAAGTTTTTGCCCGTCTTTAATTTCAATACTCTCTTCGGTTAAAAAAACATAACAAGGATTCTCTGATTTTCCTTCCAGAATTAAAACATCGTATCCTGTATTTTTAAAATCAACGCCAAAATGACCTCCTGAGCTTCCCTCTCCAATACCTCCTGTTAACGGGGATTTGCACACAACGGAAAAACGACTTGCAGTAGCGGCATTACTTCCGTGTAGCGGAGCGGTTACAAATAATAATTTATTTTCAGGACTTAAAGGATCGACTTTTGCCGGAAGTTCATCAAATAATAATTTTACTCCAAGTCCCCGGCCACCAATATATTTCAGTAAAATTTCTTCGGCTATTTCTTCAATTTTATAACTGTGGTCTGTTAAATTTATTCTAAGTAATTTATTATGATATCCGCCTTTTATTGTTTTCATATATGTGAGTGTTTTTGTAGTTAAATAAATGTAAGTTTGTTATTTACAGAAATCTATAGGATTAAAAATCTTTGTTTTTTCTGTAATGATTATGTATACATTCCTTACACCTGTTTTGACTGTGAATTCTTAATTCAGGACGAAGTTTTGAAGTATAATTAAAAGGACAAACCTTGCATGGAATTATTCCTGCATCTAACCAGTCTTCAGTATTATGTAGTAACCAGCCCATTGACGAAACAATATTTAATGGTCCGCTTGTTCCTATTCTAAAAAGCTCAGGATTTTGTGTTGATTCATTCGGAGCACCAGCATACATTAATCTCATTACTGTCATGGCATCAGAAATACCACCGGCAGCTTTTACCCCTTTACTGTTCCCGATAATTTCTCTCATTACTCTCATGTGCTCAGGCATTGCACCATAAGCATCCATTCCTGTTGAATTTTTTATAAATCGAGCTTTTGATTCACCAACAATTTCTGTTACTTTAATTAACTCTTCTTCGGTAAGTTCGGAGCTGCGGACAATGACTTTAACAACCTCTCCCTCGGCAGCATCACACATTGAATTAATTTCTTCAAGAGTATAAGCAGGATCGGATTTAAAACGGCCAACATTTATGACAATATCAATATCGATATGACCCTTACCTTCGCCACGCAATTTGCGACTTTTTGTAACTGTGTCTAATGTCATTTGGGTTTTTAAATCAATATCAACCTTACCTAAAGGGAAATCCATAACATAAGTTTCTGCTACTCCCGAACCTTTTAAAAGTAATGGAAGTCTGTCGACTTCTACAGGATTAACACAAACCGAAGCACATTTTAATGATATAGCCCAATTGGCCATTTTATCCAGTTTAGGACCTAAAGTATCAGCCTTTAAATCGGTAACATCAAGAAATGAAGCAATCCTTTCCGGACTAAAGCTTTTTATGAGCTTTAACATTTCATCTTTAGGAAATTCAACTAATGGAGTTCGTTTTGTTTTCGTTGGCATCATGTTATTTTTCTTTTACAAAGAATTAATGTTACTTATAATACAATTGTTTAAGTCCCGCGAAACCGTTCTCGCGGTGCAACGGGTAAAAAATATAAGAATAACAAAAATAATCAATAATTAACAAAGATTTACAAATTACGAATTTGAACAAAAAAATCAGAAGTAAACGGAAGTTATTTGAAAAAAAACAGAAAAAAATTATACTGGTTTAGTTTTTCGGCATTTAATTTCTTCTTTTTTTGTTTGTGTCCGTGGAACCGCTTTTTTGCGGTGCAACGGATACTTTGGCTATTTTGAGTGTTTTTCGCCAATGGCAAAAAGCTAAATACCAACAGCTATTTCGATTTTCCCCGTGCAAGTGAAAAGAAAATTCCTATAAAACAGAGTACTGCAAATATTAAAAATGCTGTTCTGATACTGTGAATAAATTCGGTATAATTTGATGGATTTATTTCTGCTTTGCCTATAAATATTGAGAAAATCATCATGGCGATTCCCATGCTCGACATTTGACCGATCAATCGCATTGTACCAACTGTTCCCGAGGCAATTCCGTAATATTTCTTTTCGACCGAACTCATAATAGCATTGGAGTTGGGTGACGAAAACAGCGCATAACCTATTCCAAAAACAATCAGTATAGGAACAATAAACCAGATACTGGAATTAGAGCCAATAAAAGCTAATACAAATAATCCTGCCGAAATTAAAGCCATACCAACGGAAGCTACTTTGCCTGCGTCAATTCTATCTGATAGCCTTCCTGTAATCGGTGAGAAAATTGCCATTAACAAAGGTTGAATTACCAAAATTCGTCCTGCTTCCAGAGGATTTAATCCTTTAATGTATTGTAAATAAAGACTTAATAAAAATCCAATGGCAAACGTAGCACTATAGTTTATTAGTGCGGCATAATTTGAAAATGCAAAAATCCTGTTATGCTGAAATAACTGAATATTAATAACAGGAAATTCCTGCCTTTTCTCAAAGTATACAAATGCAACGATTCCTAAAATACCTGTTACAGTAAAAAATATGCCATGTAATTCAGGAAGCTTGCTAAATCCATACATCAGGGAAATTATTGCAAAACCATAAATAATGGAACCTTTCCAGTCAAATTTTTCACCTTTAGCATCGGCCCATTCTTCTTTAAAATAAATAAAACTTAAAATAATAGAAATTAAACCCAAGGGAACGGTAAACAGAAATATACCTTCCCATCCCCAGGTTTTTGTTAAAAACCCTCCGATAAAAGGTCCAAGCGTTAGTCCTGTATAAACAGAAGCTACTACAATGCCTAATGCTTTTCCTCTTTTTTCACGTGGAAAAACAGAAGTAATAATAGCCATTGCTGTCCCGAATATTAAAGCGCCACCCATACCTTGCACTATGCGCCATATAATAAGGAACTTAATATTAGGTGAGAATGCACAGAAGAATGAAGCAAGAGTAAAAATTGCCAAACCCAGATTAAAGATTCTTTTTCTGCCCACAATATCTGCCAATCTGCCAAATGGAGCCAAAAAAACGGCAGCCGACAAAAGAAATGAAGTAGCAACCCAGCTTAGCATTACTGCATTAGCCGAAAATTCTTTTCCAATAGACGGTAATGCGATATTGGTAGCCGAACCAATAAACGGAGTTACAAAAGCAGCAAACGAAGTAACTACCAAAGTTGCTCTTTCGAGCGATTTACCCGACACCGATTTCATAATTTAAGTTTTATTATTAACAAAATGTGTCCGTGGAACCGCTTGGAGCGGTGCAACGAATAAAAACGGCCATTAAACCCGTTCCACGGCGTGTAGCCGTTGCACGGAAATAAACTGACATATGTGTTTATGCTTTATTTTTTGTGTCAATAATTATTGTAACCGGACCATCATTTTCTAATGAAACTTTCATATAAGCTCCAAATTCTCCGGTTTTAATTTTCTTACCTAAATCAAAGCCTAATTGTTCAATAAAATTTTCATAAAGAGGAATTGATACTTCGGGTTTTGCTGCCTGTTGATACGAAGGTCTGTTTCCTTTTTTTGTTTTTGCATGTAAAGTAAACTGGCTGATAGTAAGAATATCACCATTAATATCTTTTACAGATAAGTTCATTACACCATCTTGATCATCAAATATTCGAAGCTGACATATTTTATTACTTAGCCAATTTATATCTTCAGTATTGTCAGCATTTTCTACACTAACTAAAATTAATAAGCCTTTTTTTATTTCTGATTTTACTTTGTTTTCAATACTTACCGATGCTTTGCTAACTCGCTGAATAACTGCTCTCATATAAAAGCGTGGTTTAGTTTGATAATATTTGACTAATGTAAAAAAATCAAATCAAAATAAGAGCTAGTTTTGGATAAAAATTTGTAACATTAACCCCATTTTTACGAAAAAGAAGATTGAACATTCTAATTTAAATATTGATGATGAAAAGATTTTTACTTGTAGCGGTTGGCGTTTTATTTATTCAATCAGTTTTTTCACAGATTCCTGCGGGTTATTACGATGATGCTAGTGGATTGTCAGGAGATGGACTAAAATCAGCATTGCATAATATTGTTGATGATCATACTGAAAAATCGTATGATGATTTGTGGAATATTCTTAGGGAATCAGATGAAGATCCCGATAATTCAGATAATTTTATTTTAATATATACAGGGAGATCTCTGGCTAAAACAGAATCTTATCCTGCATGGAACAGAGAACATGTTTGGGCAAAATCGCATGGAGATTTTGGAACAACTCCACCTGCAGGTTCAGATGCACATCATTTAAGACCTTGTGATGTTTCTGTAAATTCTGATCGTGGAAATAAAGATTTTGATAATGGAGGAACACAACATTCAGAAGCTACGGAATGTTATTGGGATTCTGATTCGTGGGAACCAAGGGATGCGGTTAAAGGCGATGTAGCAAGAATGATATTTTATATGGCTGTTCGTTACGAAGGAGATGTTTCTGGTGAACCGGATTTAGAAATTGTTGATTACGTAAATTCTTCACCTAATAAAGAACCTCTTCATGGAAAATTATCTGTATTACTACAATGGCATATTGATGATCCTGTAGACGATTTTGAGAGGAATAGAAATGAAGTTGTTTATTCTTATCAAAACAACAGAAATCCTTTTATTGATAGCTCACAATTTGTTGCCAGGATTTGGGGTGGTGCAGTATTAAATAACCCTCCTGTAATTTCGAATGTAGAAAACAATCCGGTAAATCCGACATCATCGGATGCTGTGAGTGTTTCTGCGACAATTACTGATAGTGACGGCAATATAACAAATGCGGAATTACATTGGGGATTAAGTTCCGGATCTTTAACAAGCACTATTGCTATGTCGGTTTCATTGGGAGATACTTATACTTCTAATTCAGATATTCCTGCACAAATTGATGGCACAACGGTTTATTACGAAATTCAAGCAACGGATGATTCTTCGGATGTTACTACAACTTCAGAAAATACTTATATTGTTGATGATAACCCTTCAGTTACAATTTTAAGTGAAGATTTTACAACCTGTCCTGCTTCCGGATGGACGACATATAATGTTGCCGGTTCTAAAAATTGGGAGTGTGGGACAAATTATATGCAAGTAAATGCTTATGATTCTGATGTTGCTTGCGATGACTGGTTGATTTCTCCCGCGATTGATTTAAATTCTTATAGTAACGAGATGTTTACCTTTATAAGTTGGACAAAATATAACGATGCTTATTATCCTTCTATAGAAGTAAAATATTCTACAGATTATTCCGGTAGCGGGGATCCTTCTTCTGCAACATGGATTAGTCTATCAGCAACATGGTCTGCTGAAAATTCTGAAGAATGGACTGGTTCTGGAGATATTGATCTTTCATCGACAACAGGTAGCCAGGTTTACATTGCTTTCCATTATACTTCATCAGGAACAGGAGGAGGAACATCTGCATGGTGGGAAATAGATGATATTTTAATTATTGGTGATGCTTCATCGTCAAATATTGCACCTGAGATTTCAGGAATATCAATTGATCCGACTTCACCAACAGAAGAAGAGGACGTTACAGTTTCTGCAACTATAACCGATTCAGACGGAACAATTACTACGGCAAACATTAAATGGGGCACATCCACAGGAAATTATACAAATACAGTTTCAATGACAAATTCCGGAGATGCTTATTCAGGTATAATTCCTGCACAGGCAGGAGGAACAACTGTTTATTATATTATTGAAGCAACCGATGATGAACCGGAAACAACACAATCGGGTGAGAATAACTTTGCTTTTAGTACAATAGGAAATGTTTTACCGGAAATTTCTGATGTGAGCTTTGCACCAACCGATCCTGAAAGCACAGAAAGCGTTACGGTTTCGGCTACCATAATTGATTCTGACGGTACAATTACTACGGCAAACATTAAATGGGGCACATCCACAGGAAATTATACAAATACAGTGTCGATGACAAATTCCGGAGATGATTATACAGGTGCAATTCCAGCTCAAGCCGATGAAGTTCATGTTTATTTTGTTATATATACTGTTGATAATGATGGCGGTTCAGCACAATCATCTGAAAATGATTATGTAGTTGATGATCCAAATGTTTTACCGGAAATTTCTGATGTGAGTTTTACACCAACCGATCCGGAAAGCACAGAAAGCGTTACGGTTTCGGCTACTATAATTGATTCTGACGGTACAATAGCTTCGGCTACAATTAAATGGGGAACAACTTCAGGAAATTATAACAATAATGTTACTATGAGTGCTGATAACGATGTATATTCCGGGATGACTCCAGCTCTGTCGGATGGTACTCATGTTTATTTTGTTATATATACCGTTGATAATGATGGCGGTTTAGCACAATCATCTGAAAATGATTATGTAGTTGATGATCCAAATATTTTACCTGAAATTTCTGATGTGGGTTTTACACCAACTGATCCGGAAAGCACAGAATCTGTAGGTGTTTCTGCAACCATAACCGATTCAGACGGAACAATTACTACGGCAAACATTAAATGGGGCACATCCACAGGAAATTATACAAATACAGTGTCGATAACAAATTCCGGAGATAATTATACAGGTGCAATTTCTGCCCAGGCTGATGGAACAGAAGTGTTTTTTGTTATTGAAGCTGAAGATAATGAGGCCGGAGTTACATTAAGTTCTGAATTAAATTATACAGTTGAAGACCCGGAGAATCAGGCTCCTGTTATTTCAGATGTAATACTTGATCCTTCTAATCCGATAGAGGATGAAAACCCTATTGTTTCTTGTGTTGCAGACGATACAGATGGTGCTATTGAGTCAGTTGTTTTAAAATGGAAACGAGGAACAGGCGATTATACTGATGTAAATATGAATTTTTCAGGAGGACGTTATTATGGCCAAATACCTAAACAATCTACTGGCGAAACAATTTATTTCTCGATAATTGCAGAAGATAACGAAGGTTTACAAAGCAATTATGAAGGCAGTTACGAAATTTCAGAGTCAAATAGTATAAATGATCTGGAAAATAGAAATCTTAAAATTTACCCAAACCCCACAAGAAATAATATAAATATAGAATTTACAGAACCGGGTTTTATTAACTCAATAAAGATTTATAATCTCATAGGCAAAAAAATGCTTGAAATGAGTAATTTAAATGCTGCTAAGTATACCATTGAATTAAATCGGTTTCCGAAAGGAATGTATATAATACAAGTAAATGATTCAGAGAATAGCATTGTAAGAAAAGTGATGCTAAAATAAGCGTTAATTATCTTTTTCGGGCTCAATGTCTAAAATATCTCCGGGCCTACATTTTAACTCTTTGCAAATAGCTTCAAGTGTAGAAAACCGGATTGCTCTGGCTTTGCCACTTTTTAAAATGGAAAGATTAGCAATTGTAATATCAACTCTTTCAGACAGCTCTGTAAGCGACATTCTTCTTTTAGTAAGCACTTTGTCTAATTTTGTAATAATTGGCATATCCTGAAAGTATTAAATTAGAAATTCTTGTTCTTTTCTCATTTCCAAGCCGATTCGGTAAATCTCAGCAACAACAAAAATAATAAGCGCCCAGAATAAGTCAATTGTAGCATCGAAGTTAAGACCAAAATCAAAAGACTTATTAAGCATGTTTATTTTATCAAACCATAAATATTTCAAAATGACCGGATAAAGCATTTCTAAAATGGCAGATAATACAACAGCAAAGGCAATTTTACGAATTCGCCAAATATTTTTAGGATGATAAGGATTTTCGGCCTTCAACGAAGAACGAATTGATTTAAATATTTTCCAAAGCATTAAAACAACATAAAATGCAATAACAAGTATAGAAACAAAAAACAGATAATTCAAAATACCCGCAAAATCATAATCATTATTAACATTAAATGATACATATGCTTCATCTACTAAAATATCATACCGGTTCCCGTTTTTTAATTCTAGTGAAGCGTTTTCCGATATTTCTATAGGGACTTCAACTACAGGGAAGAAAGGTTCAAAATCGGGGCTGAATAAGGTTAAAAAGAAAAAGAGTATAGAGAGTAAAATAGTAATTCCTCCAATTCCAAGTAAAACGGTTAATATGCCGTATATTAACCCAATTACTTTTTTGTTTTTAATTTTTTGAGTTTTCATAAATTTAATAAAACTTTAGATAATGCAACAAAAGAAGAAAAAAAACAAAACAATAAAAATATATTGATAAAATATTTTATCAATAAAAATAAGCAACAGAATATCATTAATATAACTCCTTGCATACAAGGGCTGTTAGCATGTAAATACAAATGAATTAGAACATGTTATAAAAGCTCACAATAAATTTTTTAATAAAAAGTTTTGCAAATCATTTAAGTTTTGTTTAACTTTTCGAATCAAAATTTACATTTTTGGGTAATTGTGTAAACCTTTATAAATTATGGAAAAAGACATTTTATTAGTTCCCTGGGATTTTACGGAAGTAGCTGAATATGCATTACAACACGCTATTAAGGTTGCTAAAAAGCTGAACAATCAGGTCACTTTAATTCACGTTGTAAAAACTCTTAAAAAAGGAGAAGAAGCTCTTGATGAGCTAAATAAAGATATAGAAAAGTTTAATGAAAAATATGGTGTAGAGCTACATCCTTTAGTATTGGAAGGAAGCTTGTTCCATGTTATTTCTGATTATGCGTCAGAAAACAATGTAAGCATGGTTGTCATGGGAACTCACGGAATTAAAGGGATGCAAAAATTTACTGGAAGCTATGCTTTAAAAGTAATTGTTGGCTCTAAAATTCCATTTATTGTTATTCAGGGACCGCCTTCTAAGAAAGAAGTCTTCAAAGACATTGTATTCCCTCTTGACTACAGAGCCGAAGCAAAACAGAAATTACAATGGGCGTTATTTTTGGTTAAATATTTTGATGTTAAGATTAATATCATAATTCCAACCTTAAAAGATAAGTCTTTAAATACAAAATTAATGGGTAATGTTCATTTTGCAGAAAAAATTCTCGACAAGTATGATTGCGATTATGAGTTACATAAAATTGAAGGACACGATTCTGCTAAAGCAACAATTGACTTTGCTCAAAATATAGATGCTGATATGATTCTCATAATAACCACCAAAGGAATTGGACTTACCGATTATGTTTTAGGAGCACAGGAACAATATATCATTGCTAATACAGCTAAAATGCCGGTAATGGTTGTGAACCCAAGAACAGATCTTAGTCGCTATGGAAGTTTTAGTGCTACCGGAGGATAAAAATAATTTAATATTATAATAAAATAGTATCTAACAAGGAGTTATGCTCCTTGTTTTTTTATGCGATTTTGGTATTTGAATTCCCAAAATTCGTTAAAAAAATATATTTTTGCCACATATTTTGTGCTCAAATAATTTAAAAATCTATAGCAATGACATTAGTTACAAAAGAAAAATTTCTTTCAAAAGAATGGTTTTATAGCTATACCCTTATAGCTATCGGCTCTTTTATATTAGCTGCCGGATTTGTATACTTTATAGACCCTCACAAAATTGTACCGGGAGGAGTTTACGGGATAGGTATTGTTGTTAAAAATATGACAGCCGAAATTATGGGTAATGGTATTAAGATACCATTTATTAGCGAACCAATATTTAAAGATGGTTTAGGTATTGGTATTGTTGGATTGATGCTTAATATTCCATTAACCATTTTGGGTATAAAAATGTTGGGACCACGGTTTGGAGTAAAAACAGTAATAGGTTTTGTATTAACTTCTGTTTTTATTGATTTTCTGGATGCCGGATTTAGCGGAGCATTGGTTGATGATGTTTTATTGTCGTGTGTTTTTGGAGGAGTTTTAATAGGATTTGGCCTGGGGTTAATTTTTAAATCAAAAGCAACATCAGGAGGTTCTGACATAATTGCTATGATTGCAGTCAAATATACAAAAATGTCATTGGGGCTATTACTAATAATTGTGGACTCGATCATTGTATTATTTGGTTTACTGGTATTTAAAGACTGGAAAATTCCCCTATACTCCTGGATTGTTATATATATTACAGGAAAAGTTATTGATGCAACCCTTCAGGGTGTAAGTTATGACAAGGCCTTATTTATTATCTCGGATAAATACGAGGAGATTAGAGACAAAATCATTAAAGATTTAAACAGAGGAGGAACCTTAATAGATGGCGTTGGAATGTACAAAGGATTAGATAAGAAAATTATATTTACAAATGTTAACAGAAGAGAACAGGCTGTTTTACAGGACTTTATTAAAGATATAGATCCGTATGCTTTTATGACAGTTATTGATGCCCACGAAGTGCTTGGGAATGGGTTCAAGCCGGTTCGCGAGACTTAGAAATAAAAAAGGGAGGTTCTGCCTCCCCTTTTTATTTGCTTATTTAGTTTGGCTTAAATTAATAAAATCAATATAATTAGAATGATGATCGCCAAATATTTCTAGTGATTCTCCAACAATTTTATAGGTGCTTTTTTCTCCGGCGATTTTACTAAACAAGATTTCATATTCTTTTTTATTTTCATCAATCATAATTATATGTGAGAGGTTATCATGAATATCAGCAGCTAATTTTTTCTGGCAAAGAGGACAGAAAAAATCACACTTTTCCCCTTCCGTAGTTACGAAAGCATCATTTTTTTTAGTAGTGTAGTTCCCAATTTCCTGGCTGAAAAGAATTAATCCGGCATCGCCTCGCTTGGTTTCTGCCGATAAAACAATGTATTCTCCTACATTTAAGTAGCCTTTGCAACGGGGACATATAAAGTTTTGTTTCATAAGACACCTCCTTTTAGTTTGGGTTAGTTTAAGGTTTGTATTTATTTTTCGGACTGTTCGTCAGATAGGTTTAACAATGTCGTTTATAGTTTATTATACGCAATTATTTAAATATAGTTTATATATTTTAGGAATTATTGTTTTATGAATTTATAGGTATAGGTATTTTTACTTGAAATTCCTTTAACAAAATATACTCCATTTGATAAATCAGAAATATTGACAGGAATCAGGTTCGAATTAGAAATTATGGTTTTTATTAATCTGCCATTTAAATCTAGAATTTGAATTTGTTTTTCCTGCGAATATAGTTTCACATTAAAACGGATATTAATTGTTTCTTTTGCCGGATTGGGAAAAAAACTAAAGAGAGATTTATTATTCCCTGGAGGACCAACGGAATCAACCGTTCCTGCTTCATTTAAAATCCAATTATTTGAATCGACAGTGATGCCTGTTACAATTTTAGATAACGGGATTATAAAAGTTTCAATATTGTCTGACTGGTAAAGTCTTAAAGAAGTATCTCCATCAGAAAAATAAACTTTAAAATCTATGAATAATTGAAAAACAGGAGTTTCTGTTGATGAAGTTGACTGATTAACAGTCATAAATAAAGTATCATCTAATTGGGTGTATTCCACATCGAAACGAGGATATCCTTTTCCGTAGTACCATTGATTAAAAAACGGATCAAAATCTATTCCTGTGCTGGATTTAATAGATGTTTTGAAATCATCGCCTGTTGCAACGCTATCTCCATATTCAGATAAATAATTTTGTAGAGAGGCAAAAAACAAATCATCATCATTAATTTCATGGCGAATCATATGAATAATTGCTGCTCCTTTTTTATATGATAAACTATGATTAAAAATTCGGGATTCAGAAAATGCTTCTTCGAAAGGAATATATATGCTTTTGTCAGGTTCTTCAAAAGCCTTAGAATGTGCATGCTCCATCCATCCCATTGCGTGTTCGACTGACTGTAAGTTTTCTAAAGCAACATACTCGGTATATGATGCAAAACCTTCGTTAATCCATATATCCTGCCAGGTTGCACAAGTCACATAATCACCAAACCACATATGTCCTAACTCATGAGCAACAAGGTAATATCCAAAATTACCAAGAGTTGTCATTGTTTGATGTTCCATTCCGCCACCTAACTCGGTCAAACAATGTCCGTATTTCTCATTTGCAAAAGGATAAAGGCCAAATTTATCACTAAATAACTCTATAAAGTTTATGGTTTCGTCAATGTCCGATTTATAATAATACAAACAGTCATTACCATCGTAAATATAATTCTGAATTAAAACAGGAACGCCACCTTCCGGGTTTGCATAAATAGAATAATCCTGGTATTCTGAAACCGCATACGAGATTAGGTAATAATTAATTGGATAAAAAGTTTTCCATTCGAATCGTTTCTTATTATTAGCTAAATCAACTTCGCTGGTTAACAAGCCATTTGATCCTGCTTTGCAATCATCGTCACAAGTTAAAAAGATATATGCAGAATCAATTTTATCTGACAAAACCTGTTTGCAGGGCCACCATTCGTATGCATGAAAAGATTCAGATAAGGTCCATGTAACATTTTTTCCCCAGTCTTGAGAGTATGCATTTGTTACGCCTCTTCCATCTGGATCTGGTGTTCCACGATAAAATATTTGTGCCTTAATATCTTCCCCAATAGAAATTGGTATATCAAAGATATATTCAATTATATTATTTGAATGTTCTACGGTTATCTTTTTATTGTTAATGAAAACAGAATCGACAGTCATGTAATTACTAAAATCAAACAACAAAGTGTCAAGCACTTCAATTGTTTTTGCCTGAATGCTTACATTTCCTGAAACAGAAGTTGATTGATCAGAAACTTCAATATCCAGTTTCACAAAATAAATATCGTATTTATCCATTAAAGGATTATAATACAGGTTAATATCACTTTTTAATTGTGATTCGTGTAGACTCTTATAAGAATCAGGATTAGTTGTTTGCCCGAACAATTGTACTGTTGCAAATACGAATAATATAAGCAAGGTATTTTTCATAAGGCATAAAGTTTATTAAATCAAAGATATCAATAATTCCGTTAACTATCGGGAGGATTTAATACATAAATATGATTAATGAATCGCAAAACTCCCTAATAAACAAATTATTATTTGACTGATATACATAGTTTTCTTAAATTTATATAAAATAAAAACTTTGTAAGATGAAACAAAAAAGAATAAAAGTTAAAGGCAAAGAGGTTTCGTATTATGAATCAAGAGATAGCGGTCATCCGGTTGTTTTTGTTCATGGCATGTCATCTTCATCGGCAATCTTCATCCGGCAACTTATCGACTCGGTTTTATCATATCAATTTCGTTTTATTGCTTTGGATTTAATTGGTCATGGCAGTTCTGAAATTTCGGATAAACCGGAAGAAGACTACACTATTGCAGGTCTAAGCGATTTTTTAATTCATTTTAACACTGCAATGAATTTAAAAAATGCTGTTTATGTTGGACATAATACAGGCGCAAACATTATTCTTGAAGCGTTTAACAAGCTAAACAATCCTTTGGGTTTGGTTTTGCTTAGTGCGGTTCCTTTTTCAAATCCAATTTCAGATGAGATGTATTTAAAAAATACATTGCTGGACATGTTTTCAAAGGCAGGAATTGATGATAGCGAAGTTCATCAGTTGGCGAGTCTTTTTGTTGAGGAGAAAACGCAATACCCGGAATTTATACCGGAGATAATAAGAAAAGCGGATTTAAAAACCAGGGAGTTTTTATTTGAATCAATTAAAAAAGGCAAATTTAAAGACCAGTTAGAAATAATAAAGGAAATAGCAGTTCCTGTAGCGGTTTATTATGGCGAATATGATCAAATAATCAATTTTGATTATTTAAATTCAATTGATATTCCAACAATCTGGAGAAATTTAATTCAAATAATCAGAGATGTCGGCCATATATTGTTTTATGAAAGTCCCGCTGATTTTAATATTAGTTTTGAAACTTATTTACATACAGTTTTTAATAAATAAACAAAACCACTAAATAATTTAAATTATGAAAAAAATAATAGTATTTGCAGGAATAATCCTGTTTTCTTCTTTATTAACATTTGCTCAGGATTGTACGTTTTATTACCCTAAAACACAGGGAGCAAAATTAGAGTTTAAAAACTTTGATAAAAAAGATAAACTTACCGGCAGCAGCATTCAAACCATAAAAAAACTTAGTGAAACAGGCAATTCTATTTCGGCACTTATTGAAGCTCAATCTTTTGATAAGAAAGGCGAAGATTTAGGTAAAACGGAATTTAGTGTTAAGTGTGAAAATGGAGAGTATTTTGTTGATATGAAAAGTTTTATGAATGCACAAACCATGGAAGCATACGAAGAAATGGATGTAAAGGTAAAAAGCAACAACCTTGAAATTCCTGCTAGTTTGAATGTTGGAGATGATCTTGGAGATGGGAAGTTAGAAATATCTGTTTACAGTGAAGGAATAAGAATTATGGGAATGACAACAGATATTACTAAAAGGAAAGTAGAAGCAAAAGAAGAAGTTACTACCGAAGCCGGCACTTTTGATTGTTATAAAATTACTTATACATTAACAGTAAAAACGATGTTTAGCGTAAGAGTGGAAGCTGCTGATTGGATTGCCGAGGATGTTGGAACAGTTAAAAGCGAAACGTACTCTAATGGGAAGTCTTTGGGATATACACTGTTAACAGGAATAAAAAAATAGTTGAATGAAAAAGCCGGCGATTAAGCCGGCTTTTGATTTATTTTTTAATTATTTTCTGGCTTTTAACGGTCAGTCCCCTTTCGTTTTTAATAACTACAAAATAAATTCCCTTATCAAAATAACTAATATCAATCTGCTTGTTCTTTGTGTCTAGCATTTTAGCACCTATAACAGAATAAATTTCAAAAGAATAATTATCCGGAGCATCAATGTTAATATAGTCAATTGCAGGATTTGGATAGATTTTTATTTCTGAGCTTAAAGTAACCGGGGTTATTCCGGTTGTGTTTTCTAAGTTTATAGTTATGGTTGCTGAAGATTCTAAACTGCCATCGCTTACCTCAACGCTTAAATTAAAACTTGGAGTTGTTTCATAATCAAGGGCCTCTGAATTATTTACAGTTAACAATCCTGTTGAGGCATCTATTTCAAATGCATTATCAGTATTTCCAGACATAATACTAAATGTTATTACATTATAATCAGGATCCCGAGCCACAACCGTATCTACCACAGTGCTTGAAGCACTATTTTCTGCAATGGTAAATTCCTGATCCTCAATTATAGGAGCGCTGTTTGCAATATCATACATAGCATTAACAAATTCGGGATGGTCAATGAAAGGGTTTCTATTTCCCTGGTAAGAAAACACCACTTCATTTCTGTTTCTTTCAAATTCATCCACAGGATCTTCAAAATTCCATTGAATTAAAGTAGAGAATTTTCCAAATATTGGTCCGCTTGTTCCGGTGTAATCAACCAGCTCTAGATCCGGATCTCCAGATTCTCCTTCGTAGCGGGTAGCCATGTAAAACATCATACGGGCAACATCTCCTTTTTCTACTGGTCTTGGTTCCCACGAATCAGCATCCGTATAGCATTCTGTTGCTTCTGAATGTTGTGTTCCTCCATTATCAAAATCCTTATTTCCACGAGCCGAATTTACAGAAATATCACAAGGCCTTAAATGATGTGCATCCCTGTATGCATCTTGCCAATCATCCGGAAAACCATGCGATTTTGCCCATACATGTTCTCTAGACCAGCCAGATCCGCTATTGTATTCCTGAGCAGCATTAACTGATTCTCCTGTATAAATTAAAAGTACATTATCAGAATTATCAGGGTCCCTGTCAGATTCTTTCAAAATATCCCATGTGTCTGTAGAGGCATCGGTATACGGATAATCAGTATGGCCTTTAATAATATTATAAAGCGCTGCTTTAAGTTCTTCGCCGTTTAAATCTTCTGCAGTGTCGTAGTATCCATCAGGGATTTGCGAAAAACTCACAAAAGCAATAAATACTAAAATAGTTGTAAATAAATTTTTCATAGTAAGATAGGTTTGGTGCTAAATAAACGAAAATATGTCAGGAAAGTTTCTTTTTTATAATAATTTTAAGTAATATAATTGTTAAGATGACTAAAGAATGAATCAAATTAAAGAGAATAATGTTTCTTACTATGTTTCGAAGTTTATTAACGGGACAAATCAATCTGTATTTTTAACCGGTAAAGCCGGTACAGGAAAAACAACCTTATTAAAACAAATTGTAGCTACTACTCATAAAAAAACAGTTGTTGCTGCACCTACCGGTATTGCTGCAATTAATGCAGGTGGGGTAACTCTGCATTCTTTGTTCCATTTGCCTTTTGGGTCGTTTATTCCCGATAACGTAATACCTGCCGCCGGAGAGCTTTCTTTTCAGTTAACAACTCCAAAAACGCTTATCCGAAATCTTAAAATGAATTCGCATAAAAAGGCATTAATACGCGAAATGGAATTGTTAATTATTGATGAGGTAAGTATGTTACGTGCCGATTTGTTGGATGCTATTGATAATATACTGCGTTATGTACGACGAAACAATAGTCCTTTTGGAGGATTGCAGATTTTATTTATTGGCGACCTTTGGCAATTACCTCCTGTTGTTAAAAACGAAGAATGGAGTATTTTGAAAAACTATTATTCTAACATCTTCTTTTTTAATGCCACTCCTTTTAAGCAAGTTGATTTAATTCATCTAGAGCTTGAAGAGATTTATCGCCAAACAGACCCTGAATTTATTGTTTTGTTAAATAATTTCAGATTAAATAAAATTAATCAAACAGACATTGATATCATTAATAAACAGTATAAGCCTCAATTTAATTTACTCGAAAATGAAGGATATATTTATTTAACAACACATAATCATAAAGCTGATAAGATTAACAAACAAGCCCTGGAAAAATTGCCGAGTAAATCATATCGTTTTGAGGCTGATATTACCGATGAATTTAGCGAATATGCCTTCCCGATTGATATTACCCTGGAACTTAAAGAGGGTGCTCAGGTAATGTTTATCAAAAATGATTATTCGGGTAATCAGGCTTATTATAATGGTAAAATTGGTAAAATCGAATCTGTTTCTGATGATAATATCAAGGTTAGTTTTCCGGATGGAACTCCATCTGCCGTGGTAGAGCAATATACATGGGAAAATAAGAAATTTGCTTTAAATCAGGATACTAAAGAAATTGAAGAAAGAATTGTTGGTACATTCGTGCAATATCCTATTAAACTGGCATGGGCTGTAACAATACATAAAAGCCAGGGTTTGACTTTCGAAAAAGCCATGATTGATATCTCTCAGGCTTTTGCTGCCGGACAAACATATGTTGCTTTGTCGAGGCTTACTTCATTAAAAGGATTGGTGTTAGCATCGCCTGTTCGTTGGTCGGGCCCCGAAACCGACAAGGCTCTTTCTTCTTTTGCTCAATCTAAAATATCTGTTAACGATGCAAATAAAAAATACAGTACAGCATCAAAACAATATGTTAATAATCGGGTATCAGGGGCTTTTAACTTTAATGGTTTAATAACTGCATTACGCGAACATATCGGAACATATGATAAAGATGCAAAAAAATCGTCCAAGCAAAAATATTTGGGTTGGGCTCAAAATCAACTGAAAAACACACAGGCAATAGTTGATATTTCCGGCAAATTTCAAAATCAAATAAAATCAATAATTAAATCGGATGAAGAAAATTGTTTAATACGTTTAAAAGAAAGACTTACAGCAGCAAAAGATTATTTTATTCCCTTATTAAAAGAAAAACAAGACGAAATAGAAACGCATATTAATTTGGCTCGAAAAGAAAAAGGAATAAAAACATATCTTAAAGAATTAAAAGAGCTTCAGGGAATTTTTTACGGGCAAATAATTACAATATATAAAGCAGAAGCATTATGCATGGCGATTTTAAACAACGAAGAGCTTAATAAAGAAACTTTACATTCAATTACAGGAACAATAAAAAAGCCAAGTGAAGAAAATAAAATTAAATCAGAACCTGCCCGTCCGGCAGGCGGGAAGAAAAAGAAAGAAAAGGCTAAGCTGAAAATAAAAACTGCACAAATTACTTATGAGCTTTATAAGCAGGGAAAAACGATTGAGGAGATTGTTGAAGAAAGGTCTTTAAATATTCGTACAATTGAAGGCCATATAAGCGATTGTATAGCACAAGGAAAAATTAAAGTTAGTGAGCTTATTGTGCAAGAAAGAATAGATGAAATTACAAACGCAGCAACAGAGTTAGATACACTGTTTTTAAAACCAATAAAAGAACATTTGGGTGATGATTTTTCTTATCCTGAAATCAAATTTGTAATGTCGTGGATGAAATATAAAAACACGATTGAAAAGTAATGCCTGTTAAGGCTTATATAAATATTCTAATTTATAGTTTTATCAATTTTTGATTTAAATGCATAAAAATTAGCTTCATAACAAACTCTTCCTAAGAGTATTGCAGGATTAATTCCGTGTTTTTTACCAAAGGAAATAATACTATTATCATCAGAATAATTAGAAGCCAATTCATTCCATTGCTCTTTTGAAATAAGACTTTCTTGTGCAAAAGAATCTGCCTCTGTTTCTTCAATTGTTTTTGCTGACCTGGGTTTATCTAAATCAATAAATTGAATAGCCTTATTATTTTGTAAGTGTTTATAAATATGCCCTAACTCATGGAAAACGGTAAATGCAAAGTTGTCAATTCTTTTATGCCTTAATGTTAAGCCAATTGCAGGATTATCTTTGCTCCAAAATGAATATCCATCTACTGGTGTTTTTTCAAACTTTTCCTGAAAAATTAGTTTAATTCCATGATTGGCTAAAAGCTTTTTAGTTTCTTCTCTTACGTTTGAATTTTTATAGAAGATTGAATGCAATTCGTCTTTAAGTTCCGAAAATTTATCCGAATCAAAACTATTTACCTTTTCATTATTTGCTTGCCACATCACTAATTTACTCCATCCAAATAAATTAATAGCATCAACTTGTAATTTCTCAGATTTTTTAAAAAATGCAGGCACTTCTGATTTATATGCCGCAACAGATTCTATTAAATGATCAATTGTATCAATGTTGTATATGTTTTTAACGATCTTAATATCATGGTCTAAATCATCTTTTAGAAACCCCTGTTTTTTAAAGAATTTAACCGGAACATATTGCTTTATAACTTGCCAATTTTCAAGCAAAAGTATTTTTTGAACATTTTTTTCTTTAATTCTAGCTAGATCTAACTCATATTGAGTTTGAAAATTCAACCAATAATCTGCAGGAATATCTAATGCTTTTTCAATTAAGATTGCAATATCAGCGGTAATAGGTCTTTTACCTTTAATGATTTCATTAAGCATGGTAGCTTGCATACTTATTTCAGAAGCAAAGATTTTTTGCTTAATATCTCTTGCATCAAGCTCGTCTTTGAGTAACTCTCCTGGATGTGTTGCTATGTGGGGTGTTAATGTGTTATTCATGGTTTTTCTTAGATTATTTTTTGTAATGACTACTTAAATCTAATAAAGAACAAATGGTAATAGTATCTGGCTCTTCGCCTTCTATGCGACTCTTGAATTCTAAGCGATATTGATCGTTGATCCAGACCGCTTTTATTCCTTTTAAATCGCCTGATTTTTTCTCATAGTGTAAGCTTTTTATTTTATAGAGAAATTCTGTATTTGGCGCACTTCGTAAAGAGTTAACTGTTTTAATATATTTTTTAATTACTTGTGGTTGAAACCGATACTTCTTATTTTTTGCTTTACCCTTGGTGTATAATTCCAACAAATAATCACGTTCAAATCCGATTTTCATAGATATTACGTTGCAAATATAAAAATGTTTCTGAAAAACTTCACTAAATTAGTGAATAAATCTACTTTAAGCTATCTTTTGCTGATACAAGTGTTTCTGAAACTCAATAAATAACGAACTTATATTTGCTACATCACCCAATATTTCTTTAGCATCTTCAAGCGATTGATATTTATTTGTCAGTAAGATTGGTAATTTCTCCTGGTCAAGTTCTTCAACGCCTGTTTCAATATATTTACTCAATACAAATTCAATAAACTCTTTTTGTTTATCGTTTAGTAATGCAAAAATTGTGGCTTGTGCTGCTGCAACTCTTGCTTCTCTTGTAATTGGTTTAATGTCGCTGTTAAATACATATTCTAACACATCAAACAAGTCACTTTTCTCAGCATTAATTAGCTTTTTAAGTGTGTTTAACTCTTCTTTTCCGAAACCTGCTTCGTCTAATTTTTCAAGTAATGTTTTACGTGTCATTGGGTTGCTCCACAGAGTACGCAATTCTTCTTCACTTTTGAAGAAGTTAGGAAGTTCTCCAAACAGATTATTTAAAAACTCTTCTGCCGAAATTGGTGTTCCATCAGCACTCCAAAACGATGTGGACATCATGTGTTGAATTTCACGCTCTTTTCCGTCCCTCAATTTTATTTTAATTCTTTTTCGTCTTTCCTTTCCCACTTCATCGCCATCTTGTGGCTCTTTTGGTTTGTAGGTTTCTTGCGTATCATTTACTTCATTTGTTTCAGGCTCTAATGGTTCACCGTCCCATTCAGGATCAGCAAAGTGATGATAAGCATCTACAAAATCATAAATAGTAAAAAACTCTTTTCCGTCAAATAAACGTGTTCCTCTACCTACAATTTGTTTAAACTCAATCATAGAATTTACAGGGCGCATCAAAACAATGTTACGAATATTTCTTGCATCAACACCTGTTGAAAGTTTTTGCGAAGTAGTTAAAATTGTGGGAATTGTTTTTTCGTTGTCTTGAAATTCCCGTAAAAACTGTTCGCCTATTTCTCCATCGTTGGCGGTAACACGAACACAGTAATTAGGGTCTTTGCTTTTTTTGTATTGATTAACCAAATCACGAACAGCGGCAGCATGATCTTGTATGGCACAAAAAATAATTGCCTTTTCGTTCTGATTGGCTTCGTCCATATAAATCTGAACTCGTTTTGCTTCTCTTGCTTTTATTTCAATGATTCTATTGAAATCCGCTTCTTCATATAGTTTTCCTTCTTCTATTTCACCTTCAACAATCTGGTCATCGCTTGTGTAGATATAATCATCAAGAGTTGTTTTTATACGCTTTACCTTAAATGGCGTTAAAAAACCATCATTAATACCTTCTTTAAGAGAATAGATATAAACAGGCTCACCAAAATATGCGTATGTATCTATATTATCTTTTCGTTTTGGTGTAGCTGTTAAGCCCAACTGAACGGCAGGAGAGAAGTAATCTAAAATTCCTCTCCAATTTCCTTCGTCATTTGCTCCGCCCCGGTGGCACTCGTCTATAACAATAAAATCAAAATAGTCTGCCGGATATTCGCCAAAATACCCTTCGACAGGCTCAGGGATCGTTGGCTCACCAACCTTTGATACAAAGGATTTTTGCTCGTCAACTTTTGGCTCTTGGTCAGATTTATTTTTTGATAGTTTTTTTAATAGTTCAATATCTCTGTTGATTAATGCAATTTTCTTAGCTCTACTCCATTTCTGAATTTGCTTTTCCCTACTAAATGCTTCATCAATTCTATCAAATGCTTCATAATAAACTAATTTAATGGGGAAATGCAGTTTTGTATAATTTGCTCCCTCACCATTTTTGTGTTCTTCCAATCTATCTTTTAAGTTTTTTGTACTTCCTGTATAAAAACTGCCATCACCACATTCCAATATATACATATACCCGTAGGCATTGTCAATTTGATTTACTTCATTAAAGCCCCCTATTTCATGGTCGGAGGGTGAGCTTGTCGAACTCCCGGACATAAAGGATTGGAAAATGGTAAAAAAGATACTACCGTTGGTAGGTACACTTCCTTTCTTTCTTATTTCTTTTGGTTTAATTCTAACCATTGCATCATCGGGAAATGCAGAGAAAGCATTGAAAGCCTGGTCGGCTAAAATGTTTCGATCTGCCAAAAACAAAATTCTTGGTCTTCTAGCTGGTGCGTTGGGGCGGTGAGCCTGTCGAACCGTCCAACGGGTTTGAAACAGTTTCCATGCAATTTGAAAAGCAATAGCTGTTTTACCTGTTCCTGTGGCAAGCGTAAGCAATATGCGGTTTTTGTTTTGCGCAACTGCTTCTAAGGTGTTTTTTACTGCAATTTCCTGATAGTAGCGTAATTGCCAGGTACCGGATTTATCTTCAAAAGGAATGCTGGCAAACGCATCTCGCCATTTTTCGGCTTGCTCGCTAACCGTTCCTTTTGGGTAGGTTTTATTCCAAAGTTCTTCGGGAGTAAGGTAACTGGCAACCAAATATTCAACACCTGTTTTCATACAGATGCTATAAATCTCTTTACCGTTAGTGGAGTAGGTGGTTTCTAATTTTAATTTCTCTGCATAAAGTTTTGCTTGTGCAACACCTTCGCCAACTTCTAATTCATCTCTTTTAGCTTCTACAACAGCCAGTTTAATGCCTTTGTAAACCAATACATAATCGGCAGTAAGCTTTTTTGATCTTACACCACCTGTTTGTATTCTACCTGCTGTAATGTTGTATTCACGAAGAATTTTAGAACCGTCAACCACACCCCAACCACAAGTTTTTAGTTTTGGGTCTATTAATTCTGCTCTTGTTTCGGCTTCGTTCATGGCTTGTTTTTTAATTAAATCAAAACTCAATCAAGAAAAACAAAATACATATTTATATAATTATCAACACGTTATCAATAATTGTTTATTATTATAAAGCTCTCAATCAAAACCCAATCAAGAACTTCTTTGCCTTGAAATACTACAAGTTTGTTTTGTGGAGCTATATTTTTGTTTTCTATCATTGTTTTTGTTTTAGCAGATTAATCTTCTTTTTTTCCAGTAAAGGTTATTGATGGAATAGTATGGTAACTATTCTTTTTCCAAAACCTGAGTAAAAAATTGATATCATCTAATAGCTTTTTCCCTTCGCCTTCATTAAAGAAAGGTAGTTTTGTTTTGCAATTATCTATACAATACATAGCCAATTCTGTTGATAACTCCTCAGCAAATAACAATCGCATAATATGTTCGGTACTTTTCTCAATTTCGAAAAAATTATTTTCTGCTAAAGGAAATGCACTATTTACAGCTAAAGCTATTTCAACTCCGTTTTTAGGATTAAAGAAAACCAATCCTGTTTCGGAAACTTCTGAGTAGTCTGGTGATTGTTTATCATCTGTGCCAAAAAAGCCATCTTCTCTTGCTCTTTGTTTGGCTTTTGCTTTCTCTTTGGCAGATAAGTTTAATGATTTATTAAAATATTCGGTATAGTTCCTAACAAAACTTTCAATTTTATCTGATGGCATAAATGCTATTGGTAAACCATTGTTAAAATCTTTAAATGCATCGAATTGTAATTTAATAGTGTCATTAACCTCTTGTGTTTGATGGTCTAAGAAATTAACAGCCATTCTACTTTCCATAGAATTTTTTTCGTCTAAAATTAAATCGGGGTTAAATTCGCTTTGAAAGAACACTCCGGAAAACCACCATTCGCCTTTCCACATAGCAATTCCCATATGCAAAATGCAGTCAATTTCTTTTAAACTCTCATAATGGTCAAAAGATTTTTTGGTTAACTTAAATTCCTTACTCGATGCAATATGTTCAATAAAAATATCCTTATCGTCTTGTCCTTTGTATAAGAAATATCCGCTTATTTTTCTCGATATTTTTAAGAAATCGTCACTTAATGAGTGTTTTTCTCCCAAAATATTTGATACCCATTCTTTACCTGTTAAACTTAAAATTCTGGTGTGGCTTGTATGTAGCGTTAAATCCCTATTTTCGTTTAAATAGTGCATTATGTATTCTTCTTCTTCTGTTTCTTTCAATATTTCAGCTTCCTTTTCACGTAAATCTAAAAGTGTATCGGTATAAAATAAGTATGTTTTAAAGAGAACAGTATCAATTAAATTACGAGCAACATAAAAATCACTTTCGTTTTCGTCGATTTGGTAAAAGGTTTTTAGGTCTTTATTTTCAGGAGCATATTCGTAAGCTTCGTCAAGAACTATCATTACTTTCGATGCCATTTCTGCAAAGAAATAATTGTCAGAATTAATAAATTTATCGGTTTGTGCTGTATTAAAGAAATACCATATTAAAAAAGAAATATCCTGCTCATTAATTTCCTCATCGTAGTACTCATTGGTATTATAAAACGGCAATTTTTTATTGTATAAGCTATGATGCTTTTTAATAAACGAATTCCAAATATTAGTTTCCGATACTATATCTTCGAAATAAGAAACTAAAAAACACGATAAAAAATCAATGTGTTCTGTATCAAAATATTCAGATAAAATAAACGAATGTTTACTTGTTATTGCTGTTTTAATATCGTTACAAAGTTTAAGATAATAGCCATCGGTAACTGTTTGCTTTTCGTATGGTTTTAATTCTAACCACTGTTTTATATATATATATTTGTTTTCACTCACTGTCTCGAACCTTGATTAATTTGATTTTCTTGATTACCTGATTTTTGAGCAAGATTGTTATTATGTACTCGTTTATGTTGCAAACTTTTGGCTCCAAAATTGATTAGTAAACCTATTTCAAGATTGTATGCTTCAACATAGTTCATAGCTTGTGCCAGATGCACATCTTCTAAATTAATTAAAGCCTTTATTTCCACCATTATTTTTTCTTCAACAAAGAAATCAACTCTACGTGTGCCAATGTTGTAACCTTTGTAACTCAACGACATTTCGTGTTCGCGACTAAATTCTATCCCCTGCATTTTCATTTCAATAGCCAAAGCACGTTGGTAAATAACTTCTTGAAATCCATTACCCAAGTGTTTATGAACTTCCATTGCACAACCTATAATCTTATATGTTAATTCTTCGTATTTCATATTAACTTCCTCTGTCTTGAACCTTTACTGTCTGAACCGTGATTTTCTTGATTACCTTGATTTTTTTAATCAAGTAATCAAATTAATCCTTTGTAATCAAGGTTCCGACAATTTACAATTCCCCATTAAACGCTTTTTGTAAAATAGATTTTTTCAGTTCTTCCAAATCTTTCAATTTTTGCTGATAAACACGTTCTAACTTTTTTGTTTCGGTTAACATCAATTCAATGTTAATGACAATTTCTTTTTGTTTTTGAATAGGTGGAATTGGTATTATTATCTTTTTCAGAACTTTTGCCGCAGGAACATTTGGAATTGCAGCACCTCCTGAATGTTCAAAAATAATATCTTGAAATATTTTACTTCTTAGCCAATGCTTTAAAAAATCAACACTAATACTACTATTTGGAGTTAATTTTAATAAAGCTTGATTAATAATCCCTTTTTTAATATTCTCAGGAATTACAGCAACCCTGCCTAATGTTACACCTGAACAACTCATAATAATATCACCCGTTTTTACTTCAAATCTTTTCATATCATTGAATTTTTCTTCATCAATGAAGTATCTTAACTGGTTGAAATGGTCATGTATAGCATGTTTTTGTTCATAAACAACATATCCATCATCTACGAACATTGATTTTTTTAGACTACCACCAAAAGGACCTCTTACAAAATGGCATAAATTACCCCATTCTTTCTCCTCCCAATCATCTCCTTCTTGCCCTGAGCGTGTCGAAGGGTCAAACACTCCTTGCAAATAACTCTCAAAAAGGTCCTTCGACAGGCTCAGGCACCTTTCGGCATTGGCTTTTGCTTTGTCTATTTCGGCAAAGGCTTTATCTAAAATTGATACTATGCGTTTTTGTTCGGGAAGCGGTGGAAATGGAATTTCATATTCCTTAACCATAGGAACAGTTAATTGAGGAATAGATGAACCACTATTTGAAAAATCAATATTTTTCAAACCATAGTGCAAAAAATTAATATCAATAATATCATCATTTGGTGATAAAGTAATTAACCTAACTATTGGAACAAATGGTGTTTTTCTGATTTCCGAATATCCAATTGTTCCTCTGCCTGAAATGGTAATACTTGGTCTACTTATTTTCGCAACATCTGTATATCCATATAAACCTTTATTCTTTTCTCCATTTGCATAAATTGGTACAGAATATTCATCAGTTATAAATTTTGAGAATTTTTTGGGTTTATCTCCACCTGCAAAAATCTTCTCACAAATCTCTCCCAACCTTTTTATTTCCCAATCCTTTTTCATATTAGTTCCGAGATTGAGTTTAAAATTTCAGCACTTTCTTTATCTAATTCAGTCATATTTTTCAAAATTTCAACAGGTTGGCGTAGTGGTGCTTCTTCGGGAGTATTTGGGTTTTTAGCAGATAAGTCAAGTGTGTTTTGGTCAAGGTCTTTAATGTTTA